>NZ_JNAA01000013.1:0-17394 GCF_000696055.1 Exiguobacterium sp. AB2 | reverse complement strand
GGTGCTTTCGCGCCTGGAATGAGGACGGCACCGATGACAAGGTCACTTTCAGCGACTTGTTTGGCGATGTTATAGCTGTTTGAGATGAGTGTGTTGATTGTGTTACCGAACTGATCATCGATTTGGCGCAGGCGAGCCGGGCTGATATCCATAATCGTGACGTTGGCACCAAGACCAATCGCGATGCGGGCGGCATTCATCCCGACGACACCGCCCCCGATGACGGTGACGTTCGCACGTGGTACGCCTGGCAGGCCAGACAAGAGAATCCCTTTTCCACCGTGCGGTTTTTCAAGGATTTGGGCGCCGATTTGAGCAGCCATCCGTCCGGCCACTTCGCTCATCGGTGTGAGGAGCGGCAATGTGCGGTCGATCTCGACCGTCTCATAGGCGATAGCCGTCACACCAGAATCGACGAGTGCTTTCGTGAGTTCTGGTTCGGCCGCCAAATGCAAGTAAGTGAAGAGGGTCAAGTCAGGACGGAAATAACGATATTCCGATGGTTGCGGTTCCTTTACTTTGAGCGCGAGCTCGACGTGGTTCCATACGTCTGCTGCCGTGTCGACGATTGTCGCACCAGCGTCAACATATTCCATGTTCGTGAAGCCGCTCCCTACGCCTGCTTCCGTTTCAACGAGCACGTCATGCCCGAGCTCTGTCAATACGGCTGCACCCATCGGCGTCAAGGCGACGCGGTTTTCGTTGTTTTTAATCTCTTTCAATACCCCGATTTTCATGTAAAGTTCCCCTTTCTCTACTGACACAATTTGTTCACACCTTTAGTATAGACCCATCCGAAAACGCTGTCTTTAGCATGGATTCTAAAAGTGATAACGCCCACTTTGTGAAAAAACACAAAGTAGGCGTCAATCGTCTTGGCGGTATTGACCGGCCTTAATGGCGAGATAAACGGCGGCCCGTTCAGGGAGCGAGACTTGTGTGATGTTCGTCAGTTCTTCAATCCGCCGAATCCGGTAGAGCACGGTGTTCGGATGGATGTGAAGATGAGCGGCGACACGCTTGACGTTCCCATCAAAATAGAAATACCATTCGAGCGTCGTGACGAGCTCGGTATGATGCGTGACGTCATACGCCTGTAGGCGCTCGATGGTCGGATGCGTCTCGAGACGAAGCCCGATGCGTCGGGCCAAATCGGGAACGAGCTGATAAATTCCGATTTGTTCGAACGTGCGCGATGTCGCAAGCTCATACGGGAACTTTCGGCGAAGCGACGTAACGCGTCGTGCTTCTTCCATCGCCGCATAGAGCATATCGCTCTCAAAAAAGCGTCGACTGATGCCAAGACGCGGCTCCGCTTCAATGAACTTGTCTCGGAGCTGACTTTCAAAACGGTCAGCCCACTGTAAGAGCGCCGCTTCTTCCTCGGCCAAGTCCGATTTCATATAATGCCAGACGAGTAGTTGCTGGCCATCGATAGCGTGCAGGACGACTTCAATCGCTTGCTGGGTCGCTAATACATAAAACAGTCGTTCCGCCAGTTGTGGGGTGACCGGCTGGGCACATTCAATCACGGTGAGGCGGCTGGCGACGGCAATCGGTGCGAGCTCATTCAAGCGGTCGCGGTGGGGTGGCGATAAGACGGGAGTGGCCAGCACTTCTAAAAAGAAGCGTTCCAATTCGGCATCGATGCGCCGCTCGTGCATCGCGATGGTCATCAGTAGCTTTTTGGCGATGTTCGCTCCTTCTTGTAGGACGGTGAGTTCTTGTTCCGAGAACGGCGTCGTTCGGGCCAGACTCCAAATGTAACCGAGCACGTCACCTTGTTGTTTGATGACGACGGCTGCTCGTTCGCCTAGTCCGACAGCCATTCGAGCAGGGATGACGACCGGTTCGTCACGGTCAATCACTTCTTGAAGAATCCCGCTTTCCCATAAGTCCTCGATGACCGCCTCCGGGACACGGCGGCCGATAATCGTCGCGATACGTGCCGGATCGGTCGAGTCGGGATGGGTGCTATAGGCCAGTAACTGATGGTGTCGGTTTTCAATCGTGATGGGGGCCCGAATCGCTTGTCCGATTGCTTCGGCGAGCGTATCGAGCGACTCATAAGATTTCTGCAAAAAAGGCATGTCGATTCCTCCTCTCTTTCACTATACCGTCTCTGTTGTGAAAGTTCACAAAAAGATGGTGAGTTTTTAGAAGGAGGAACGACATGCCTGCATCATTCACATTAAATTGGGAAAAACAGTCCGACCACGAGACCGAGCAAGGCACCGACGATGACTTGGAACGGGGTATGACCGACCAGTTCATTTAAGATGGGCGTCTCGTGCTTGATTCCTTTGAAGTAGTCGTTTAACAAGCGGGCCTGGAATCCGACCGCCTGACGCACACCGGTCGCATCGTACATGACGATTGTCGCAAAAATCAAGGCGAGCGCGAACATGCTGGAATCGAGCCCTTCGATTCGACCGATGACGGTCGCTAAGGCGACGACGGTCGAAGAGTGGGAACTTGGCATCCCACCCGAGGCAAACATGATTTCTAATTCAAAATCTCGTGTTTTAATGAGTTCGGTTACGAGCTTAGCTGCTTGTGCGATGAACCAAGCAAGCAAGGCGGCGAGTAAAGGTTCGTTAAAGAGCAATCGATTCACTTCCTGTCTGACAATGGTATCTACACTATACCCGATTCTGTCATCGGCTAGACGTAAAGTTTCTGTCAAAAAAGCACCCCGAGCGTAGGCTCGAAGTGCTTTCTGGTCGATTTTTGTTACCCGACGACGCCTTCAGTCTCCTGAAGTTTGTCCGCGATATTCTCGATGATATAGCGGTTGCGTGGATGCTCCTGGCACTCTTTCGAGCATGAACGCATTTGTTTTGGTTCACACTCTTCACAACAGAAGTGTTGGGCATTACACACCGGGTTGGCACAATTAACGTAGCGGACCGTCTTCGTTCCGCAGTGCATGCACTCCGAAACAACGGACGGGTTGACCGTGTTGACCGGGACGTTGATGCGCTCGTCAAAGACGTAAAGCTCACCTTCCCAGTCCTCGCCTTTCGTGGCTTCGTCTTTGCCGTACATGGCGACGCCGCCCTTAAGGTGGAAAATGTTGTCGTGACCTTGGTCACGCATATATGCGGTAAATTTCTCGCAACGGACGCCTCCGGTACAGTACGTGAGTAACGTTTTCCCTTCGTAGAGGTCCTTGTTCTCTTCGAGCCAATCTGGCATGTAACGAGAAGCCTCTACATCGATTTTGATCGCGTTTTTAAAGTGACCAAGATCGTACTCGTAGTTGTTACGAACGTCGAGGATGACGACATCGTCGCGATTCATCATCTCTTTCCATTCTGCCGGTTCGAGGTATGCACCGTGCTGTTTAGGCACGTCGAACTCACCATCAAAGCGCCACGTCACAAGCTCTTTCTTATGACGGACAAAAATTTTCGAGAACGCATGCTCTTCGACTTCATCGATTTTGAACTCGATGTCGCTGAATAGCGGGTTCGCTTTCAAGTCGTTCATGTATTGCTCGGTCTGTTCCCAAGTCCCAGAGCACGTCCCGTTGATTCCTTCGGAAGAAATCAAGATGCGTCCTTTGATGCCGAGATCCTTGCAATACTTGAGGTGCTCTTGTGTGAGCGTTTCTGGGTCTTCGATATTGACGTACTTATAGTACAGCAAGACCCGCATTGGTTTTGTTTCCATGTGTGTTACTCCCCTGTGTTCAGTTTTTTGCAGGAAAACGAACGTTGGGTTGTGTCGTTCGACGAACGGACTTGCCTGCAACCACAAGTCCATATTATATGATAGATATCACAGCTGAATTTCGCAAATACTTTTTATTTTTTTACGGCGGTGGGCAGGGGGATGCGTCTTCCTGAGCGAAATCGGGTAAAAAGGAATAACGAAAGTTGAAGGTGGAAACTGACATGCTGACATCACTCCAACAATATATTTTAAACTTGATTGAATGGCTACAAGGACTTCCGGGCGGACCTTGGGCAGGACTCGGGGCACCGTTCCTGGAGGCGATCTTTCCATTTCTCCCATTCGTCCTCATCATCTCGGCGAACGCAGCGACATATGGATTTTTGCTTGGGACGTTACTGTCTTGGATCGGGAGTTTGCTCGGAACAATTCTTGTGTTTGTAGCTGTTCGCTACGTGTTCCGAAAGCCGATGACGCGGTGGCTCGAGAGACATAAGCAAGGCGTCTATTGGCTCGAACGCATCAAGCACATGAGTCCGGTCTCACTCGGGTTTCTGTACTCGCTCCCGTTTATTCCGGTCAGCTTGATCACATACTTACTCGCGCTCATTCAAATGCCACTCCGTACGTTCATCATGGCGGCCGGGTTCGGCAAGTTGCTCGTCGTCTTGATTTTCTCTGTCATTGGCGACCAGTGGGAAGAGTTTATCCAAAGCCCGTTCCGATTATCGATGCTCGTCTTATTACTGATTGTCCTATGGGCCATCAGCCGTGGACTCGAAGAACTGCTTAAACGGCGTGCCTTCAGAAAACGGAACGAGCAGCTGAAACGTGAACTTGAAGCGAAACGACAAACGACCTTGTGAAGCGACTGCTTCACAAGGCCGTTTTCGTTAAGCGCGTTTTTTGAAACGCGGGAAGTTGAAGGCGATGGCCAATCCTCCGCAAATGAACAACAAGAACGGATAGAACATATACGGAACGAGCGCCGGTGACGCTGTGTTCGTCAGTTCGGCCGCAATGAGAAGCTGTGCCCCATAAGGCAACAGACCTTGGACCCCACACGAGAAGATATCGAGTACACTCGCTGACTTTTTACGTTCGATGTCATAATCGTCGGCGATGTTCGCGGCGAGCGGACCAGCCACGAGAATCGAAATCGTGTTGTTCGCCGTCGCGACGTTTGTCGCACTGACGAGCCCGGCGATGCTCCACTCCGCGCCGGCCCGTCTTTTAATTCGGGACGTGAGCGCGTCACGCAAGTACGTGAGTCCGCCGTTATGCGAGATGAGTCCGACGAGCCCACCCATGAGCAATGTCAGGAGTGAAATCTCGGCCATGCCCATCATGCCGTCCGCCATGGCGGTGACGTACGTGGTGACGGCTAGACTGCCGTCCAACAGACCGATGATGCCGGTCAGGGCGATGCCGCCGAGCAAGACGAGGATGACGTTCATTCCCGTCAAGGCGAGCACGATGACCGCAAGGTATGGAATCAGCTTATACCATTCAAACGCTGCCGGCTCGATGGTCGATTCACCGCTCGATAAGACGGCGAGCAAAATCGTTGTGATGACGGCTGCCGGCAAGACGATCCAAAAGTTAGTCCGGAACTTGTCGCGCATGTTCGTCCTTTGGGTGCGGACGGCTGCAATCGTCGTGTCCGAAATGAACGACAAGTTATCACCGAACATGGCACCGCCAACGACGGCCGCTGCTGCGATGGCGATATTGACGCCGCTCTCCTCATGGATGCCGAGGGCGATCGGCGCCAGTGCGGCAATCGTCCCGGTCGATGTGCCCATCGCCATTGAGATGAAGGCCGCGATGACGAACAGGCCGCTCAAGAGGAGCGAAGGCGGTAATAACGTCAATGCCGCATTGACGGTCGCATCAATCGCCCCGATTGCTTCGGCGACGCTTGAAAACGCGCCGGCGAGCAAGAAGATGAACACCATGATCAAGATGCTTGGGTTGCCGGCGCCTTGGGCGACACGTTCGACCGTCTGGGTGACGCTTCCTTTCGTCATCATCGCCGCGACGATGACGGCAATCAAGGCCGCAATCAAGACGGGAAATTTATAAAAATCGTCATAGTAGATGCCTGCCCCGATAAAGAAGACGAGGAAGACGAGTAAGGGCAAAAGCGCCCATTTGTTAGCTGTTGGTTGTTCCAATCGATTCACCTCATTCATAAAAATAAAAAGAGAGCCTTCTGAAAAAAGGCTCTCTCTACAAGAAACACTTTTTTCATCTTTCGAGCAGACCGCTCGCTGGATTTGGCACAGGTTACCCGCTGCCGAGACGTCATCGGGCCAGTCCCTCAGTCTCTCTTGATAAAAAAGTTGTGATATTTAGTTATAAGACACGTTCCCTAACGTACCTGTTTCAAATCTGCTTGTCAATAGCAAACCCCCACGCGATGCACGTGGGGGCGAGTCAGGACGTCAAAAAATTGTAATGGGCGACGCGGTTGCGTCCTGCGTACTTCCCGCCGACGTAAAGCGCTCGGTCGGCGTTGCGAATCGTATCGTCTAGTCGTTTGTCACCGAACGCTTGAATCGTATCGACGCCGATTGAGGCGGTCACTGGGATATCGATTCCGTCGACGTGGAATGGTTTGGTTTCGATTTGTTGACGGATGCGCTCGGCAATCTCGACGGCGGCTTCGACATCGCATCGGTTCAACAGCAAGATGAACTCCTCGCCGCCATAACGGGCTGCGAAATCATCGGTGCGGAGCACTTGGCGGATGCGGCGACCAAACTCTTGGAGCACGCTGTCTCCGACTTGATGACCGTGCGTGTCGTTGATTTTTTTGAAGAAGTCGATATCGAGCATTGCGACGGAAATCGGATACATCGAGCCGTCCGAGATTTGTTGAATCCCGTATTCATAAAAAGCCCGTGCATTGGCAAGCAACGTCAAGCTGTCCGTCCGGCTCTCGGTATAGAGGCGGTCGCGTTCATGACAACGACTGATCGTTCGATTGAACGATTTGAGCAGTTTGACAATCTCACGTTGAATGATGGGCGGATAGCCATAGACGTGCTCGCCGGTCATGACGAGCCACGTGCGGATGCCTTCGATTTCCTCGGAACGGACCGAGATGAAGCTATGATAGTCTTCATCGAACTCGTTCGATAACGGGGCGTCCCATTCAAAGCGCATCTCATACTCGACCGAAGCTTCGTTCGGATAGGTTGCATCGAGTAAATCAAAGACGACGTGGCGATCGATCGGCTGGCGCGTCTTTAAATCAAAGTAAAGTGTGCGGTCGAACAGTTTGAACTCGACGAACCCTTCGTCGTACTCGTTGAGTCGTTCACATTGACTGAGGAACACCTCAATCGCTTGCGCCTCGCTTTGTGACAACGACACGGCTTCTTTTGCCTCATCATATTGTTCAATCAACGATTTGAAGGCGTCTTGCCGACCTTTCTGGATGATGAGCCGCTTAATAAAGAAGGTGAGTGCGGCGGCGATACTGCTGACGACAAGCAAGTTCGTCTCACGGAAGAGCGAGGCTGCTAAAATGAAGACGAGACTGACGATATACGTGTAAAACGCGATGTTTAGAAAGTCGCGGACCGGGATATCGACACGGAACCACCAACCGACTTGATACTTTTGTACGACCGTGTTTAAGATGATGGCCACAATCAAGCCGGCAAGCGGCAGAAACGAATCTTGGGAATAAAAACCGAGACCGGTCACACCACCGAGTGCCAAGTAGACGCTGGCCGGGATGGCGATTTCCAAAAACGACGTGATGGCGTTCCACGGATACGTAAAACGGAACCGTCGAAGCGCGACGCGCGGTTTCAAGTTGACGAACTGGAAGACGAGTAGTCCAATCTGATTGACGAACAGCGCTGTCTCAAAATCAAAGAATAAAAAAATAATTAAGACGATACTTTCTGAAAATGTAAAGTAGACGCCTTTCCGTTCAATGGAGTCCATTTGAAAAGTAATGACGAGCAACGCAATCAAGATGAACGGTAACGGCTCGATGGCCGGCATGTTTAATACGCCTGTAGCGAACAAGATGAGCGTCAAACTGAATAGCATACTCCAAATACTCCAACCGAGGACGGACATCTTGCGGAAATGGTTCATGGTTCCCTCCTATGTGGGAAAAATTCAATTATGTATGGTAGAAGATTCGGCACAATCACGCCCGAGTCCTGCCTATCCACCATAATGGCGGAATTCTAGCATTGAGTCTATATGAAATATCCTCTATAATGAAATTGCTTTTCAACCACATAGACGAAAGTCGATGAAAAAGAGAGTAACGATCGTCGAGTCAACAAAGCGACCTAGGGATTGGTGAGAGCCTAGGCTGACAGACATCGCGAAACGCACTTTTGAGATGCTACCCGAACCTTGAGTAGGCGTAGCCGGGGGACCCCCGTTATCACCGATAAAGCGGTCTGCGTCATGCAGGCAAGAAGAGTGGTACCGCGGGCCATCCCGTCTCTTTGCATCTGTGCAAAGGGCGTTTTTTTTATGAACAAATGATAAGGAGGAATTAGAATGAGTTATGAACGCAAATATGCGGAAGCCTTGTCCCGTGTCATCGGGGACGAGTTGACGCTCGACCAGATTGAAGCATTGATTGAAAAACCGAAACATGAGGCACACGGGGACCTTGCTTTCCCGTGTTTCCAACTTGCGAAAGCCTATCGTAAAGCACCGGTCATGATCGCGACGGATATCGCAAACGACTTGAACGATGAGTTGTTCACGAAAGTCGAGGCGGCCGGCCCGTATGTGAACGTCTTCTTGAGCCGTGACGTCGTCTCACAAGAAATCATCAACACGGTGCTCGATGAACAAGCGGACTATGCGACGCATGCGACACGCAACGAGACAATCGTCACCGATTTCTCGTCACCGAACATCGCCAAACCGTTCTCGATGGGACACCTTCGTTCAACGGTGATCGGGAATGCCATCAACCAAATCGCCCGTAAAAACGGCTATGACGTCGTCGGCATCAACCACCTCGGAGATTGGGGCACACAGTTCGGTAAACTGATGGTCGCCTATAAAAAATGGGGCGACGAGGAAGCGGTCCGGGCACATCCGATTGCTGAGCTCTTGAAGCTCTACGTCCATTTCCACGAAGAAGCGAAGACTCAACCGGAACTTGAAGATGAGGGCCGTGCGTGGTTCAAGAAACTTGAAGACGGCAACGAGGAAGCGACTGAGCTGTGGACGTGGTTCCGTGACGAATCACTCAAAGAGTTCCAAAAAGTATACGACCTCCTCGGTGTCGAATTCGACAGCTTTAGCGGGGAAGCGTTCTATAACGACAAGATGGATCGTGTTGTCGCCATGCTCGAAGAGAAAAACCTTCTCGTCGAAAGTGAAGGGGCGATGGTCGTCTCGCTTGAAGATGAGAACTTGCCACCATGTTTGATTAAAAAGAAAGACGGCGCGACGCTCTATGCGACACGCGACTTGGCAGCTGCCGTCTATCGTCATGAGACGTACAACTTCGTCCAAGCGAACTACGTCGTCGGCGGTGAGCAGGCGCTTCACTTCAAGCAGCTGTTCTCGGTTCTTCGTAAACTCGGCTACGACTTCGTCGACGGTATGCACCACGTGCCGTTCGGCTTGATTTTGCAAGAAGGGAAAAAGATGTCGACACGTAAAGGTCGCATCGTCTTGCTCGAGGAAGTGCTCAAAGAAGCAATCGAGAAAGCACAAGCGAACATCGCTCAGAAGAACCCGGAACTTGCGAACGCGGACGACGTGGCACGCATGGTCGGTGTCGGCGCGGTCATCTTCCACGATTTGAAGAATGAACGCATCAACAACATCGAGTTCGACCTCGATAGCATGCTCAAGTTTGAAGGGGAGACAGGTCCGTACGTGCAGTACACGAACGCACGCGCGAACTCACTTCTTCGTAAAGGGAATTACGACGGCTCGGCTTTCACCGGTGCAGACGACGATTACACATGGGGTGTCGTGACGATGCTCAACGCGTTCCCACACGTCATCACACGCGCCCACGAGCGTCGTGAGCCGTCAATCATCAGCCGCTACGTTCTCGATTTGGCACAAGCGTTCAACAAGTATTACGGCCACGTCCGTGTCCTCGAAGAAGACGCCGGCAAACAGTCGCGTCTCGCCCTCGTTAAAGCGGTGACAATCGTCTTGACAGAAGGACTCCGTTTGATTGGTGTTCAAGCTCCAGAGGAAATGTAAGCACGACAAAAGGGACCTGTTTTTTTAAGGTCCCTTTTCTTATGCCTTCATCCGTGTCGCGGTTCGTGCTTCGGTATCGTACAAACACCATTCCCGGTCGAAGATGACCGCGCCGACGTTGATCACGTAGCGTTTCTTTTTCAATTTGAACGGCGTCCCAATCTCCCAAGGCAACGAGCGACCTTTTCGGTAAATGCCGGGGATATGACTGTGCCCGATAAAGACGAGCGGATACTTGCCTTTGTCGACGATTGGCTCCCAGTCCTCGTTCCACTTCACTTGATGGCCATGCAAAAACAATGCCTCATCGAGCGTCGTCTGTTCCGGTAAGAGCGCGATGCGCGTCTTGATCGGGTGCGCCACGACGAGGACTTCATCGATTCGTTCCTCTTGATTGCCACGCAGGCTCGGGAACGTGAGGAGCGCCTCATAGTCCGGGTCGTACGTGACGACATCTGCCACGTCATGGAAGCGTTCATTCCGCCGCTTTTTGCCGATATGGCACTCGTATAAGTCGCCGAGACAGAGAATGTGTTCGGTCTCGCGCCGGATGGATTCGAGGACGGCTTTCAAATCAGCGAACGAACCGTGTGGGTCACTGATGATGGCGAGTTTCATCGGTAATTCGTGAACTGGGCGTCGACCGACAACTCGAGGTCGCGAACGAGTTGCATGACGGCCTGCAGGTCATCGCGCGACTTGCCCGTGACGCGGATTTGGTCGTCTTGAATTTGTGACTTCACTTTCAGTTTCGATTCTTTAATGGCGTTGTTGATTTTCTTCGCGTCATCTTTGTCGATCCCACTCTTCAATTTCACGCGTTGACGGACGGTGCCGCCGAGGGCGCGCTCGACTTTTTGATAGTCGAGGTTTTTCGTTGGGACGCCACGTTTAATCATCTTCGTGATGAGGACGTCTTTTAATTGCTCGAGTTTGTAGTCATCATCGGAGACGAGGACGAGGTCACCGTTTTCAAGTGACATCTCACTCTTTGACCCTTTGAAGTCGTAGCGGTTCAAAATTTCTTTCTCCGCAATTTGAATCGCGTTTTTCACTTCTTCGAGGTTCATTTCTGACACGATATCAAAAGAATTGTCTTTTGCCATGTTTCATCCATCCTTTATGAGGGTTTTGTTATAATGATAGCAGATTTGAAGTAGTGAAGGAGTGAAAGAGATGGAACATACTATCGATCAACAGACAAATGTAGATTTAGACCATATGGCATATCACGGCAAAGACCTCGGGGTGACGTTTAAAAGTGACCTCATCCGGTTGCGGGTCTGGTCACCGGTTGCCGAAGAGATGACGGTAAAACTATACCGGACACCGCGAGCGCGGAAGTTCGAACGGTTGTCGTTAGAACGGGCCGAGAAAGGGACGTGGGTCATCGAACTCGATCGTGCTTTGTTTGAAGGTCAGTTTTATGTGTTCGAGGCGGTCGTAGCTGGGAAGCGTATCGAATCGCTCGACCCGTATGCAAAAGTCGTCGGGATCAATGGGAAGCGCGGGTGTCTGCTCGACCCATCTACGCTCAACCCAGACCATTGGGTCAAAGAACGTCCGCTCTTCCACTCGTCACAAGAAGCGGTCATCTATGAAGCGCACGTCCGTGATTTGACGAGTCATCCGGACAGTGGTGTCATGCATCGCGGGAAATTCCTCGGGATGACCGAAGTCGGAACGAAGACACCGACGGGTTATCCGACGGGTCTCGACTATATTACTGGGCTTGGCGTCACGCATCTCCAACTCATGCCGTTCTTCGATTACGGTTCAGTGAATGAGTCACGCGAGAGTGAGGCGAATTATAATTGGGGCTATGACCCGGTCCACTATTTTGCCGTCGAAGGCTCATACGCTTCCTCAGCGGATGATCCGGCCGCTCGCATCATCGAGTTGAAAGCGATGATTCAAGCACTTCACGATCGTGGCATCCGTGTCATCATGGACGTCGTGTTCAACCATACGTATGATGCATTGACGACGCCGCTCGGACAGTTCGTACCGGACTACTATTACCGCTTGAACGAGGACGGTACGCTCGCCGACGGTTCGGCGTGCGGGAACGATACGGCGTCCGAACGGGCGATGATGCGCAAATTGATCGTCGAATGTGTGTCGTATTGGGCGAAAGAGTTCATGATTGATGGCTTCCGCTTCGATTTGATGGGACTTCATGACGTCAAGACGATGAACCAGGTCCGCAGGGCGCTCGATCGCGTCGACCCATCGATTCTCGTGACCGGAGAAGGCTGGGATCTCGACACACCGCTTCCGGTCCGTAAAAAAGCGAACCAACATAACGCCCACAAGATGCCGCGCATCGCCCAGTTCAACGACGCGATTCGCGACGGTGTCCGTGGGGATGTGTTCATCGAAGACTTGCCAGGTTGGATCAGCGGCAACGCGGATATGACGGCGGACGTCAAACGTGGGATTGCCGGTGCAGTTACGAGCCAAAGCTTTGCTGACGAACCGAACCAAGTCGTGAACTATGTCGAGTGCCATGACAACTTGACGCTTTGGGACAAACTGGCCGTTACGAATCCGGACGACGATGAGACGACACGCCGCCGCCGGCATCGTCTCGCGACATCGATTGTGTTGCTCAGTCAAGGCATCCCGTTCCTGCATAGCGGTCAAGAGTTCTTCCGCACGAAAGACGGGGACGAGAACAGCTTCAATTCGGGGGAGGTCGTCAACCGTTTGGATTGGACGCGGGCCGAGCAAGAGACGCCGAGCGTCGAATATGTGAAGGGCTTGATCAGCCTGCGCAAACAATATCCGTTGTTCCGTCTTGAGAACGCGGAACAGATTCGTAAACATTTACGTTTCTTCGATGAAGACGAGGGCGTCATCGCCTTTGAACTGAGTCGCCACGTCGAAGGTTACGTCGAACGCCATCTCGTATACCATAACGGACTCGAAGAAGCGGTCGACGTGAAGTTGCCGTCCGGGAAGTTCGAGGTCCATGTCGAAGATCATACGGTCAATTTGACGGCACCGCGTCTCATCGAAGACCGTCATATGACGATTGCGCCATTATCGACGCTCGTCGTGACGGAACGTCGTCCGGATTACAGCAAGTACGCTGTCGCCGGTGGGGCCGCGCTCGCGCTCCTCGGTCTCTGGTACGTCACGAAAAAACGCAAGAACAAGCAAAAGTGAGCACAAGAAAAGGAGACGTCATTCCGTCTCCTTTTCGTCTGGTGCCTCGGCTTCGCTTGCTTCAAGTTGCATCATTTTTTGAACGAGGATGTGTCTTGGCATATGCATCAGTTCCTCGAGTGGTACGTTTAATTTCTTGGCAAGTTCGACCGCGGTCTCGGGTGATAGTTGAAGTGGGCGCATTCGCTCCCTCCTTTCGTTCCATTCATTCATTACCGTCAGTATACAGTAAAACGGGATGGAATGAGAATGTGTTCGCGGAACACATTGAAAATCGTCAAACGGTTCGGTCGTTGCTAAGCTTAAGCTAGGAAGTGATCAAATGTACAAACAAGTCGCAGACTATCAATTTCATCAGACAGTCGAATGGTTAGAGCGTGTCGGTGGAGGATGGATGTTGTATTTGGCGCAAACCGGTTTTCTATTTTTTGACGAGACGTTTCAAATCCAATGGAAACTCGCATGGGAATGGACGCCGTGCGCACTTTATATAGAGCCACATGGAAAGAAAGCGGTCGCGATGTTCCGCGACTTGCAAACATACGGAGTCCTCGACCTCAAAACAGGGACGATGGAATCTCATCCGATACCACGCGCGTTTCACGAGGATTGGTTCAGTAACTTATCGCATTGGGACGGGGACGATCTATACTTGTACTCGGCAGAGTCCGATCTCGTCGCCTTGAACGTGCGCGACAAGACGTTCCGCTACAGCCGTTACGAGGAAGTCCCTACGTTCGGTGCCGTCATCGACTTGGCGTATCAACCGGACTATGATTTTGAACGCTTCACTGCACCGGGGCTTGTCACGTTGTATGATGAATTGAATCGACGTTTTCTCGTAGAAGATGTCGCGGCGAAGGAACGGTGGGTCATCCCGTACGGCGGGGAGCGAGATACGGTCATCGTCGACCAAATCGGAACGACGACCGCCATCACGTCGACGACGTCGTTCCAGTTGTTTGACCGCGAGCACGAACGCTTCTCTTCTGACGTGTGTGCCGAGAACGCCTTATTGAAAGTCATGTTGTTAGACGAGTTGGGTGACCGGCTCGTCGTCTTGTCAACGCCACGCCGGTTTTGTCACAGCTGGATTCAAGTGTTCGAGCGTTGACGTTCCTGAACCTCATTCAAGGTTCAGGAATTTTTTGTGAAGACTCTGATGAAAGACCGTCAAAACGGGAAGAGTCTTGTGAGATGGAGAGGAGAGGACAAGAATGGAACGATTAGGACAGCATTTGGTCCGCTGGCGCTACATAGTCGTCGCGATTTGGACCGTACTATTGGCGGTATCGGTTTATTTCGGGCTACAGCTCCCTGGTGAGTTGAGGGGGAACGGGTTTGCGATTCAAGACGGTCGCTTCGCCCAAGTGGAAGATCAATTGAATGACCGGTTCGACCGGGCCGGGGCGTCGATGATCGTCTTACTTGAAGGCGGGGACCTCGACGCGGTGCTCGACGCACAGCGCGATCAACTCGAAACGGTGAACGGTGTCGAAGGTGTCATCACACCGAATGAGAATCCGGACGCGCGGTCCGGAGACGTCGCGTATTTGCTCCTCGAGTTTGACGACTACGAGACGGCCGAGGCGTCAATCGAGGCCGTCCGGGACGCGTTGATCACCAATACGGATACAGACGTACGCTTGACCGGTGAGCCGGTGTTTGCCGATGATTTGAACGAGGCATCGAAGAACGACTTGATTCGGGCCGAGCTGATCGGGATTCCGGTCGCGCTCGTCGTTCTCTTGCTCGTTTTCGGGACACCGCTCGCGGCGTTCATGCCACTCTTTGTCGGGGTGATCACGTTCATCGTGGCCGCCGGGGCGCTCTTTTTCTTCGCCCAATCGATGGAGCTTTCGATTTTCGTATTGAACGCGGTCGCCATGATTGCCATCGCGCTCGGTATCGATTTCTCGCTCCTGCTCGTCAACCGTTATCGTGAAGAGTTGGCAAAAGGGAAGTCGCGGGAAGCGGCAATCGTTCGGACGGTCGCAACGGCGGGACGTTCGATTCTTTTCTCAGGGCTTTGTGTGTTCGTCGGTTTGGCCGGGTTGTTGTTCATTCAAGTGGACGTCTTCCAAGCCATCGCGCTCGGCGCGCTCATCGCCGTCGGCGGTGCCGTCCTATCGGCGCTCACACTGTTGCCGTCAGCACTTTACATCGTCGGCGATGCGATCAACAAAGGGCGTCTCATCAAGACGAACGAGGTCCGTTCTGAAGTGCGCTGGCAACAGCTCGCCCGTTTCGTGATGAAACGTCCGGTCGTGATGACGCTCGTTGCGCTTCTCCTCTTGTTGCCAAGCATTTGGTTCGTTCGCGATTTAGAGCTGAACATTCCGGCCGCCGATGCGTTGCCGACATCGTATGAGTCACGTGCCGCCTTAGAACGCTGGGATGATGTGTTTGGCGCGACCGCGACGGATGCAGTCCTCTTGTTCGAGACGAACGATTTGACCGACTCGATGATTTTGGACGAGCTGGTCGCGTTGACCGACGAATTGAACGAAGAACCGATCGTCGATAACGTCACGACGTTCTTGACGGCATCCGGGCTCGAACCGGAAGCGTTCCAACAGCTCGCCGAAGTTGCTCCGGAACAACTTGAGGCGTTCGACCGGCTCGTCACGCTTGACGGCAATACGGACCTCGCGCTCGTCAACGTCAGCTTTGATGTACCGCCGAGCGATAAAGAAGCGCAGGCGTTCGTCCGCGACTGGCGTGAGAAAGGATTCGAGGTCGGGGGCCCGGCTGCGTTTAACGAAGAAATTTATGAGGAAATCTATGACAGTATCCCGTATGCCGTCATCACCGTCATCTTGGCGACGTTCATCATTCTCATGTGGGCGTTCCGTTCCATTCTCATCCCAATCAAAGCGATTATCATGAACGTGCTCGGTCTCGGAGCGACGTTCGGCCTTCTCGTCATCATCTTCGAATCGGGTTACGTCTATGACGCCGAGACGATCAGTATTTTGACGCCGGTGTTCATCTTCTCGCTCGTGTTCGGCCTGTCGATGGATTACGAGGTGTTCCTCGTCTCACGGATTGAAGAATATTACCGGGAGACCGGGGACAACGATTACGCGACGGAGATGGGACTCGCGAAGACGAGTAAAATCATCACGTCCGCTGCAATCATCATGATCGTCGTCACCGGCGCGTTCGCCTTCACCGGTGTCAGTCCGATCAAGCAACTCGGGGTCGGGATTGCGCTCGCGATCTTTATTGATGCGACAATCATCCGGATATTGCTTGTCCCATCCTTGATGAAGCTGTTCGGGGACTGGAACTGGTGGTGGTTCGGCAAGAAGAATTTACCGAAACGTAACTTACACTAAATGTACAGTTAATGAAAGAATACTGAAATTGTGGTAAACTGATTCTATTATTACGCGCAATTTTAGAAAGGAAGGGTTTTATGGATACCGAGAGGACGTGGCCTCTGTTCCAACTGCCGGACTTCTAGCGTTGAGTTTTTACAGCTGAATTCATGTAAAAATCAACAAACGGAAGATCGGAGATGGAACAGATGGAACCGCAGCTACGACTGAGGATCCTCCTCTCCGTTGAAAACGGGGAGGACAATCGGAATGAAACGAGTTGCTACCATAGTGCTCGGAACGCTGATTATGGCGTTCGGTTATTATTATTTGAATGAACAGTTTGGTTTGGCAGAAGGGGGCTTCGTCGGGTTATCGTTACTCGGCCGCTATTTATTTGATATCGATCCGGCAATCTCGATGATCGTACTCGACATCCCGTTCTTTTTAGTCGCATTGTGGTGGAAAGGCTGGCGTTTCGTCGGGCAAGCCGTGCTTGCGGCGTCGTCACTTTCGCTCAGCTATGCGATGTGGGATCGGCTCGACTTGCTCACGTTTGACGTACAAGTGTGGCCGGCAACGCTCTTTGCCGCCATCGCGAGCGGTATCGTGACCGGTTACGGTCTCGGGCTCGTCTTAAAGTCAGGCGGAGCGACGGGAGGGGACGATTTATTCGCACTCGGCTTGTCGAAGTGGACCGGAATTTCGGTCGGAACGATCCTCATCGCCTTCGATGTGATCGTCTTGGCGATTTCGCTCATCTATTTGCCGCTGTCGAATGCACTGTATACGCTCGTCGCCGTCTCGATCGCGGGACGTGTCGTCACGAAGATGATGACGGACGATGTGATTGAACAGCCTGCGCCGGCAGTCATGAAACCGAAGCTTGCACCAAAAAACGATCTCGCGTGAGATCGTTTTTTGTTTGAAATCATTGAATTGAACTTGCGATTCTTGACACTCCCACGGCTAAAGCCGCAAGCTCACCCTTCGGGATGAA
>NZ_JNAA01000012.1:0-46048 GCF_000696055.1 Exiguobacterium sp. AB2 | reverse complement strand
AAAAACGAGTCGCGCGACTCGTTTTTTTAGCGTTTCCATATCCATTCGTCACTCTCGTACTTCAAGACGAGCTGACGGATTTCTTCTTGTTGCGACTCGGTGAAGACGAGCGGTTCGAACGTCAAGTCGAACGCGTCACGGAACCCATCCGTGAACGCGGCAGCGACCTCATCGAACGACACGTCGCGTCCGAGCGTCTCGTTGAGCGAGACGGCCTTATCTCCGAATCGTGCTTTCGCTTCTACTTTTTCGTCTGCCTCGAGGTTGAAGCAGTCGAACAAGACGTCATCGTCCATCGACAAGGGAATCGACCCGTGCTGCAAGACGGCGCCTTGATGGCGCACTTGGGCGCTGCCGGCGATCTTCTTCCCGTCGACGGCAAGCTCATAATACGAGGCGGCGTCGAAGCAGACGGCCGACTTCGGTTTCCGAAGTGCTTCGCGGTCGGCTTCTGTCAGCGGGACAGAAAATTCGGCCGGGACATCGAGTGCGCGGTATCCGCGACGTACCCCTTCGGTCAACAAGCGATAACTCTCGATGACGTTCGTCGGGAGGGACGGCATCGTCTCCGGCAAGATGACGCTATACGTCAGCTCATCCGCATGGAGCACGGCGCGCCCGCCGGTCAGGCGCCGGACGACCGGGATTTGGTTCTTCCGTAACGCGTCCCGGTCAAGGTCGCGCGTGGCCCGTTGGAAGCGACCGACGCTGATGGCGTGCGGGGCCCATGAGTAGAAGCGGAGCGTCGGTTTTAATTCGCCTCGCGCGACGAACGTCGCGACGGCTTCATCGATGGCCATGTTCTCGGCCGGCGAGCGACCTTCTGTCGTGATTAAGTGCCACGTCGTTCCATTCATACACTTCTCTTCTTTCTGTTAATCGATTGGGAGCATCGTGTGGCGACGCGCCTTGTGGACTTGTTCGTCGGCATGATACGACGAGCGGACGAGCGGGCCGGCCTCACAGTGTGAGAAGCCTTTCATCAACGCGATCTCTTTCAACTCGGCGAACTCGTCCGGATGGTAGTAACGCTCGACGTCTAAGTGTTTCTTCGTCGGTTGCAAGTATTGGCCGAGCGTTAAAATATCGACGTGGTGAGCCCGGAGGTCATCCATCGCTTGAATCAACTCATCTTTCGTTTCACCGAGCCCGACCATGATCGACGACTTCGTCGGGATGTCCGGATTCAGCTCTTTTGAACGCTTCAAAAACTCGAGCGTGCGGTCGTACGTCGCTTTCGCCCGGACTCTCGGCGTCAGACGGCGCACCGTCTCCAAGTTGTGGTTCATGATATCGGGACCGGCATCGATCAACGTCTGGAGCGCCGAGAAGTCGCCCATCATATCGGACGGCAGTACTTCAATCGACGTCTCCGGATTCATCGCGCGGACGGCCCGGACCGTCTCGGAGAACACCGTCGCCCCGTAATCGCTCAAATCGTCGCGCGCGACAGCGGTGATGACAACGTGCTTCAAGTTCATAAGGCGGACCGATTCGGCGACGCGTTTCGGTTCTTCCCAGTCGAGCTCGTTCGGTTTGCCGGTCGTGACCGCACAGAAGCGGCAGGCGCGCGTACAGATGCTTCCGAGAATCATGAATGTCGCCGTGCGGCGGACGGCCCAACATTCATGGATGTTCGGACATTTCGCTTCCTCGCAGACGGTATGTAGGTTTTTCTCGCGCATCATGTTTTTCAGGCCGGTGTATGTCTCGTTCGTGTTCAGTTTGATTTTCAACCATTCCGGCTTTCGTTTCAGTTCCCCTCGTGCCAAGATGATTTCCCCCTTTTTTAAGTTAACCCCTAACGAAATGAGTTTACCAAAAAATACGGAAGATTCGAACCACCGAAATTATTGGTTTTGCCAATACAGAGGAAGGTTGTTACAAAACAGGTTGTTTATTTCAAATTGGTTACGCTTTCATGTGAAGTATTGTTTCCCTTTTTTGAAGTTGCTATACTGACGTTGACCACCTGAATAAGGACCATATGTAACTGATACGATCAGGCATGGGGTGAACGAGCGTTGATGAGGCAACGCTTCTTCCTCCATGCCTTTTCGTTTGGGGGTCGGGGATAAACTTTCAAAAAGGAGTGGGGAACATGAACAAAGCATTGAACTGGACGGCGACACTCGGGCTGACGACGGCACTCTTCGTCTCATCGGTCCCGATGGCGAACGCGGTCGTGGCGGAGGAGGCACCACCGCTCTCGGTCGAGCAGCGGGTGACGAGCAAACTTGACGCCATGACGCTCGAACAGAAACTCGGTCAAATGATCATGCCAGACTTCCGATTATGGAACGGAGCGAACCATACGGCACTCGCACCGGATGTGGCGCGGGTCATCGACCGGTTCGACCTTGGTGGCGTCATCTTTTTCGCGGAGAACGTGACCGAGACCGAACAAACGACGAAACTCGTCCACGACTTGCAAGAAGTCGTCAAACAAGATGAGAGCAACGACATCCCGCTCTTCATCACAATCGATCAAGAAGGCGGCATCGTGACGCGGCTCGGGACCGGCACGAACCTACCGGGCAACATGGCGCTCGGCGCGACGCGGAGCAGCCAGTATGCGTATGATGCGGGGAACATTATCGGTTCAGAGTTGAACGCGCTCGGGGTGAACGTCAACTTCGGACCGGTTCTAGACGTCAACAACAATCCGGCCAACCCGGTCATCGGCGTCCGTTCGTTCTCGAGCGACCCAGAACTCGTCGGTGAGCTCGGTTCGGCGATGACGCAAGGCATCCAAGACCAAGGGGTCGCCGCGACGGCGAAACACTTCCCGGGACATGGGGATACGGCCGTCGATTCACACTATGGCCTCCCGATTGTCGACAAGTCGCTCGAGGACTTGCGCGGTCTCGAGTTGCTCCCGTTCAAACGGGCCATCACGGAAGGCATCGACATGATCATGACGGCTCACATCGGTATGCCGCAAATCGAGGATGAGGTCGTCGAATCAGCGCGCGGCACGTTCCCGCTCCCGGCGACGCTCTCGGATGATGTCATCACAGGCGTCTTACGTGAAGAGATGGGCTATGACGGCATCGTCATCACGGACGCGTTGAACATGCAGGCGATTTCGGACAACTTCACAGAAGCCGAAGCCGTCATCAAGACGTTCGAGGCGGGCGTCGATATCGCGCTCATGCCGACAATCTTACGGACGAACGCGGACGTCGTGAAATTGGAACGCATCTTTGATGAAGTGAAAGCCGCGGTCGAGAGCGGACGGATCGACGAAGCGAAAATCGATGCGGCCGTCGAGCGGATTTTGACGCTCAAGGCTGAACGCGGTATTTGGGAAGAGTCGGTCGACACGACGACGCTCGAGGCGAAGCTCGCCGAGGCGAACGCGGTCGTCGGCAGTGCAGAACATAAAGCGAAAGAACGTGAAATCGCAGAAGCGGCTGTCACACTCGTGAAAAATGATGACAAGACGCTGCCGTTCAAGCCGAAAAAAGGAGACACGGTCCTCGTGATTTCGCCGGCGAAAGATCAGACGGACAGCATGGTGAAGGCGATCAAGTCGCTCGAGAAAAACGGGGGCAACATGAAAGACGTGGTCGTCACGACAGCGAACTATACGGCGTCGACACCGCGCCTAGCGAACAACCCGAGCCTGAAACAAAAAGTCGAGGCGGCTGACTATATCATCGTCGGCTCGAACGTGAACAACAGCGCGAAGCTCGGACCGAATGCGGCGGACAACTACGTGCCGGCGGAAGTGTTCCGTTACGCGAACGAGACCGGGAAGAAGTCGGTGCTCCTCAGCCTCCGGAACCCGTATGACGTCGCCGTTCAACCGGACGCACCGGCCCAGCTCCTCATTTACGGTTTCAAAGGGGACCCGAACGGACCGGACTCAGAGGCAGGGAACTTGAAGTCGGCTGGGCCGAACCTCCCAGCTGGCATCCGTGCCATCTTCGGTGAAGTGAAACCAGGCGGTAAGCTTCCGGTCGACGTACCGAAGTTCGAGAACGGGACGTTCCAAAACGAGCTTCATCTCGAATTCGGTGACGGATTTAAAAATTGGAACAAATAAAAAGACAGCGAGCGCCCATACGGGTGCTCGCTGTTTTCGGTCGTCCATCGATTACGCCTCGAAATACGCGACGACGAGGAGGCCGGGACCGGTGTGCGCCCCGATGGCAGAGCCGACGATCGTCTTCGTCACGTGACGCGGCGTGACGTGTTCACGAAGCATCGATTCGAACTGGTCCGCCTTTTCAGGGTCGTCCCCGTGGCCGATAAAGACGTCCCCGCCTTCGACGATCGGTTTCGATTCGGTCATCCATTCCGTGATGCGGCGGAGCACTTTTTTATGACCGCGAACCTTCTCGATTGGGACGAGTTTCCCGTCCTCGACCGTGAGGAGCGGGAGGATGGTGAGCAAGTCGCCGATGAATGCGCTTGCTTTCGAGACGCGGCCACCGCGCATCAAATATTCGAGCGATTCGACCGTGAACAAGTGGCGAATCTTGCCGACGAGCGTCGACGCGTAGGCGACGGTCTCTTCGTATGTATGCTCTTGCCCGTACTCGGCGACCGTCTTGACGAACAGACCCTGTCCGACCGAGGCGGTACGCGTATCGAGAATATGGAACGGGCTGTCCGGGTATTCTTCTTTTAACGCGTTGCCGACCATGACGGCCGTCTGGTACGTGCCTGACAGTTCGCCGGAGAAGGCGAGATACAGGAACGGGATTTCCGACTCGAGATGTTGCCGGAAGCAATGCTCGAGGCGCGCGGCCTCGATTTGAAACGTCTTCGGCGTCTTGCCGGAACGCATCGCGGCGTACACATCTTTCGGCTGAATCGTCTCGCCGTCGAAAAATTCTTCATTGTCGATGATGACACCGAGCGGTAGTAGTTCCAAGCCGTATTCGACGATTTGGTCTTGGGTCAAGTCGGCGCCGGTGTCCGTGATGATTTTAAACATGCGTTCACTCCTCTTCTAGTTGGTGTTCAATGTCGCGAATCGGTTCATTTCGTTTCCACATCCGATCGAGTTGCGCGGCGAGCATCTCTTGTTCGGCCGCGTCGAGCGTCCCTGACTCTAGCTCGCTGACGCTTTCGAGCACGTCGTACGCCCGTTTTAACACGTCTTGGACGGTGAGTGGAATCCCGAGCAACTCCTCGAGCGAGGCCATCGTCTCAGGAATGATTGCCGGATACGTGTGTCGCGTCGGTTCGCCTTGAATCGCGGCGTCATAAAAGTCGCGGATGAGGGCTGCGCGTTCGCTCCCACTCTTTCGGACGCTTAAATAAATTTGAACGGCGACGCCACCGCGGACGCGGCGCTGCGAGATGCCGGCGAACTTTTTGCCGTCGATTGACAAATCGAAGCTACCGGGACAGTACGACCCGACGATTTCCCCGGCGACGATGGCGTCGGTCACGTCACGGAACATCTGTTGGATGAGTGACGTCATCGCCTCGTAGCCGCTGTCGATTTGAATTCCGTCATTCTCGGGTAAGATAAGAGATAAGTTCAATACATCTTCGTCAAGGACGACGGCAAGTCCTCCTGAATTTCGGACGACGGGGCGATACCCGCGCTCATGGAGCAGACGGATTCCGTCTTTCAAGTGGGGAAGGCGCGCGTCTTGAATCCCCAGCACGACCGTGTTCAAATGGACCCAGGCGCGGAGCACCGCACCTTGGATTTTCGTCGAGGCGCATAGCGTGTCGTCGGTCGCGAACGACTGCTCGGCTTGGAACATCGGACCGAGCGACGATTGGTCGATGAGGCGATAGGCCGGTTGGCGTAAAAGTGGATGGATCATATACATTAATTCCTTTTCAAAAGATAGTTTCCTGTTCATTATAGCATGGAGGGAACGACGCGCTGAAAGGCGAAATACATATTATTGAAACGTAGGGGGCAACGTCATGTACACGTCACGAGGTCAATTGTCCGGGTCGAAAGTGTTCAAAGACCCGGTTCATCGCTATATTTACGTCTACGATCATCTCATCTGGGAGTTGATTAACACGAAAGAGTTTCAACGGTTGCGTCGCATCAAACAGCTTGGGACGTCATTTTTGACGTTCCACGGGGCCGAACATACGCGCTTCCACCATTCGCTCGGCGTCTATGAGATCGCACGCCAACTCATCGACCAGTTCCATGAGTATCCGGAGTGGGACGACCGCAATCGGGAGCTGTTGCTCGCGGCGGCGCTCCTGCACGACGTCGGTCACGGGCCGTTCTCGCATGCGTTCGAACACGTCTTCTCGGTGCGCCACGAAGTGTGGACCGAGCGCATCATCTTAGGCGATACGGAAGTGAACAAAGTGCTTTCGGAGATGGGAATCGGCTTCCCGGAAGAAGTCGCGGCCATCATCAACAAGACGCATCAGAACCGGCTGCTCGTCAACATGCTCAGTTCACAGCTCGACGTCGACCGGATGGACTATCTTCTCCGCGACGCCCATTTCGCCGGCGTCAGTTACGGCAAGTTCGACTTGGAACGGATGCTTCGCGTCCTTCGTCCGGATGAAGATCAAGTCGTCGTCAAACAGTCGGGCATGCATACGATTGAAGACTATATCATGCGCCGCTATCAGATGTATTGGCAGGTCTATTTGCACCCGGCGACCCGCTCGAGCGACCTGCTCTTGAAAGCTGTCCTCGAGCGGGCGCAAGAACTGTACGAGTCAGGCTACACGTTCAACATGGAGCCGCGCCACTTCCTTCCCATCTTCAACCGCGAAGACATGACGCTCGCCCATTACTTGAAGCTCGACGAGACGGTCGTCTACTTCTATTTCCAAGAGTGGATGGAAGAGGCGGACCCGATTTTGGCGGATCTCGCGAGCCGATTCGTCAACCGTCGCCTATTGAAGTATAAGAACTTCCCGGAAGCGAGCCGGGTCCGCTATATGGACCGTCTTAGACAGACGATGGAGACGATTGGCCTGCCGACGCGTTATTACTTGCTCGAAGACCAATTGAGCCAATTGCCCTACGATCTATATAAAGGCCACGGCAACTACGAAGGGATTCTTCTACAGATGAACGATGGGGAGCGCCGCGAAATCTCGGAAGTGTCGATGCTCGTCCAATCGATTCTCAACTCGCGTCAGTCGGATGAGAAGATTTATTATCCGGAGGATGTGCTTTTGAACTTAAAAGATCATGCTTCAGAAAAGTCGTGGATGCTGTCAACGTTACGAGGAGACTGATCGCTGAAAAGGAAGTGACACGATGGGGATCGCGACTTTAGTCGGAGGGATTGGGATTTTCCTGCTCGGCATGATGCTCTTGACGGATACGCTGAAAAGCCTCGCTGGGGAGCGGCTCCGGCGCCGGCTCAATCAGTTCGCGGAAGGGCCGGTCGCGGGTGCCGTGCTCGGGGCGACGCTGACGACGTTGTTTCAATCCTCGACCGTGACGACGCTCATGACGATCGGTTTTGTCAGCGCCGGCTTGTTGACGTTCGTGCAGGCACTGACACTCGTCATTGGGGCGAACGCGGGCAGTGCGACGACCGGGTGGATCGTGGCGCTCCTCGGTTACAACCTGGATATCCGCCAACTGTTCTTACCGCTCATCGGGGTCGGCATGGCGTTACGCTTTATCAATCGCCGGTTACGGCGAATCGGGATGTTGTTTGTCGGCATCGGGCTCATTTTTGTCGGGATCGGCACGCTCCAAGAGTCGATGCGCGACGTCGTCACGTTCTCGCTCAACGAGTGGAACGCGGACACGCCTCTGCACCAGTTGGCTTTGCTCGGAACCGGGCTCTTGATGACAGCGGTTTTGCAATCGTCGACGATTGGCCTCGTCTTGACGATGACGGCGCTCGCGACCGATACGGTATCACTGACGCAAGCTTGTCTGCTCGTCCTCGGGCAAAGCGCCGGGACGAGCCTTGTCGTCGCCATCGGCTCGATCGGGGGTTGGAAGTCGGCGAGACGGATCGTGCTCGCCCACGTCCTCATTCATGGGTCGATTTTAGTCATCGGTTGGCTGACGTTTCCGCTCTTGTTCGGAGTCGTCAACGAGGTGGCCGACCGGCTGAATTGGAATGAACTATTGCGGCTCGCCTTGTTCCATACCTCGTTCCATCTGCTCGGAGTGTTCACGTTCCTCCCGTTCCATGAGGCGTTCAGCCGTCAGTTGCTTAAGTGGATCCCGAGCCGGGCGGAAAAGCTAACCCGCTTCCTCGACCCGAACATGGCCCGCATCCCGACGGTCGCGCTCGAGGCGGCCCGGCGCTCGTTGATTGAGATTGAGCGCTATTTGGCCAAAGAGACGCAACTGTTGCTGAACGAGGCACGTAAACGTGATGATGAGCTCCAACTCGTCGAGAAGACGCTCGGCGACGTCCGCGTCTTTTTGAGTACGATTCAATTGGAGGAAGGGCGAGGACGCAACGACTATGGCCAACATCTGTCGCTCCTCCATACGATTGATCACTTGGAGCGGTGGCTGTTCGTCATGCGGGAAGTCGACCCGGTCGACGCGCTCCGCGATACGGACTTTCTGGTCGCGCGCCAGCTCGTCTTGCATGAACTCGATATGGTTGAGACGCTCAATCATCACACGCCTCCGGAAGAGTCTCGACAGTGGAAGACGGCCTCGAAGCAGCTCGCCGAGTATCGGAAGGCGCACCGGGCCGAACTGCTCGAGGAGACGGCGGCCAATCAGCTCGAGATGGACCAAACGATTCAAAAGGTGCAAGCGCTCCTGTGGCTCGACCGAATCGGTTATCACGTTTGGCGTGCGACGCGTCATCTCATTAAACCGACCGTCCCGAGCGAGCGGTTCGAAGTGAATCTGGAAGACTGATGAGTTGGTAAAATTTTCTTCCTGCTTGTAAAGAGACTCTTCCTCGGCTATAACAGGAGAAAGAATGAACAATAGGGGGAGAAGCATGGCGACATGGGTCACGCATTTTCGGATTGCAGAAACGTTATTACACGAGGAGCCCAGCTTGGATCGCATTGCTTTCCTAGTCGGGAATATAGGGCCTGATTGTGGGCTTGTCGGGGAAGACGGCCGTCCGGTTCCGCCAAAATCGATCACGCATTTCAAGCAGGATGGTCAACTTCCTTCAGAGTTGTTCAAACAACAATATTTGAACGATTTGGAGCAAGCGTCGAACGTCACACGCTCGTATCTGCTCGGCTATTATTTACACCTCGTCACAGATGAACACTGGATTCAATTGACGACCGCCAAAAAACGAGAGTCTCCCGTGCAAGAAATTGTCGGAACACCCGATTATACGCGTCTCGTCAAGACGGACTGGTATGGCGTTGATTTTCAGTATTTGGCCACGCATCCAGAACACATCTTTTGGACCGACTTCCGACACGTGCAGTCGTTCGAAGACGTGCTCCCGTTCTTTCCCCAAGGCCAGACCGCGCAACAGATTCGAAACATTACCACGTTCTATGAGACACATACGCTCGAAGCGAATCACGTGTTTCGTTATATGCATCCGCATGACATCGATTTGTTTATTGACCGGACGCTCGTTGCATTGCGTTCGAGTTTGTCCTCGCTACTTCGACAGAGCGTTTAAAAGGAGCCCATCCATCGGATGAGCTCCTTTCGTTTACTTCTTATCCGCGTGCATGACACCGGCTTGGCCGTAATGCGTCGCATCCATCTCTTCGATGAAGACAGTGATGTTCTCTTTCGGTGCGTTCGTCGTCTCGGAGACGGCGTCCGTCACTTTCTCAATCAAGGCGCGTTTTTGCTCGAGCGAGCGTCCCGGTAACATTTTCACGGTCACGTATGGCATATCGATTCCTCCTTTTTCTCGTACGCTTTTATTTTAGAGAATCGAGGCGCGCGAGGGAAGTAAAAATCAATGGAATGCCGCTTCGACGATGTGCGATTCACTCGACTTCGACAAATTCTTATGCACGACACGTTCGGGTTTCGTCCGGAGCTCGTCTCGGAACGAGTTGGCCAGTTCGGCCTCGCCGATGACGACGAGCCCTTCCCAGTCGTGCGCGCCTTTCATCTGTTCGACCGTTTGGGCAAGGTCCCGGTAAAAGCGGTTCAAGTTCTCGGCGAGACGACGATCGAACTTATCGACTTGCGAGCTACTCGAAGCCATCCGGTCACCTGACGCCGTTCCCTCGAAGCGGACCCATTCTTCCGTCTCGGGATCGAATGCGAACAAGAAGGCGGCATCGACATGGCCAAGCGACGTGTCGAGGACAGTCACGTGATCGAGGTTCGTCAAGATGACGCCCGTCGACGGATACTTAGTATGCAACGCCTCGAGCGGTTCGAGCACCGGTTTCGTCTCCCAATGGAACGCCGTCTCGACGTCATGCTGTAAGTAGTATGACTCGAATAGGTTATTTTGTTCTGAGGCGAAGATGACGAGGCTGCGGGTGAGATCGTTCCGGTGTTTGCCAAGCTCGTCGTCGACTTGTTTGCGCAACTTTTTGAAGCTCTTCAGTTGCGTCGCATCCCCGGACGCCTCTAAGTATTCGCCGATGCGTTTCAAGCCGTTCTTCAGATGAATATTCCAGTCGCCTTGTTGGTTCGGTCCTGTATTCAAATAAACGGACAAGACGCACTTGTCCTTGCATTCGACATCACGTAAACGTTTCAAATCACTCGCTAATCCCATAATCATTCCTCCTTAAAATTTGTGTCTCTTAGTCTGTATCCTACTTGCCCTCCACATAAACGCTAGAGACGGTGGGAAATCGTGAAAAATCAGGTGCGAAACGTATAGAAACGGGGTAAGGAACAAGACAGACTCGACGTAGGAGGAAACGATATATGAAATGGAAGGGTAGACAGGCGAGCCGGAACGTGGAGGACCGACGCGGACAACGGGTCGGCGGGAAAGGCATCGCCGGCATCGGTGGTGGTTTCGGTCTCATCTTGGTCATCGTGTTCACGCTCTTGAACGGCGGCAACCCGGCCGACATCGTCAACAACATCGGATTGAATGAACCACAATCAGCTGAAACGTATCAAGGATCGGCCCGGGAAGAAGAAATGGCCGATTTTGTCTCGGTCGTGTTACGAGACACGGAGGAAGTATGGACCGACATCTTCGCCGAGAACGGACTCACGTATCGAGAACCGACGCTCGTCCTCTTCACCGGACAAGTCGAATCCGCATGCGGCATCGCCGGTTCCGCCGTCGGACCGTTTTACTGTCCGGGCGACCAGAAACTGTACATCGATTTGAGTTTCTATGACGAGCTGAGCCAGCGCTTCAACGCGCCAGGCGACTTCGCGATGGCCTACGTCGTCGCCCACGAGGTCGGCCATCACGTCCAGACGCTTCTCGGGACGACGAACGAGATTATGCCGCTCCGAAATGAGATGAGTGAGGCCGAATTCAACAAATACTTGGTCCGGTTCGAGCTTCAAGCCGACTATTACGCCGGGGTGTGGGCGCACCACGCCCAAGGGATGGGCTATCTCGAGGCCGGTGACTTTGAAGAGGCGATGAACGCGGCCCATCAAATCGGGGACGACACGCTTCAAAAGCAAGCACAAGGATATGTCACGCCGGACTCGTTCACGCACGGGACGTCGGAGCAGCGGAAACGTTGGTTCGAAAAAGGGTTCCAAAACGGGACGATTCAAGGCGGGGACACGTTCAACACGAACAATCTATGAGTCGAGGGTCGGGCGGATGCTCGGCCTTTTTTGATTGCGGTTGGCTTGTATTGAAAGAATCCGCTATCATTAGAACAAGACACCAGTAGCAGGAAGGGGATGACCGGATGGAATCCTTACTTAAGAAAATCGAACTCGCCTTGAGCGAGATGACGTCCGTCGAGAAGAAAATCGCGGACTATATTTTGACGCACTCGACACTCGTCCCGAACATGACGACGAAAGAGCTCGCGCAAAAGACCGACGTGTCGGAGGCGAGCATCGTCCGCTTCGCGCGTGTCGTCGGCATCGACAGCTTCAAAGCATTCAAGCTCGCGCTCGTGAAAGACTTGGCGATTACCGAGACGACGTTGACTGACTTCAATGTGCTCCAACAAAAGGACACCCCGTACGACTCGTTCCAAAAAGTCATCCATGTCAACAAGATGGCCATCGAAGCGTGTGCCGAGGCGATGGACAAGCGCGAGCTCGAGCACGCAATCGATACGTTCGCCCGTGCCAACCGGGTCGTCTTCTACGGCGTCGGTGGTTCGTCAACGGCAGCCTATGACGCGCAGTATAAGTTCACGAAGCTCGGCTACGCCGCCCAGACGTCGCAAGACTTTCATTACATGTTATCGCTCATCCCGCACCTCGGACCGACCGACGTCTTCGTCGCCATCAGCACGTCAGGACGGACGAAAGACGTGCTCGAACTCGTGCGCTTCGCGAAAAAACAAAACGTTCCTGTCGTCGCCATCACCGATCTCGACAAGTCACCGCTCTACCGCGAAGCCGACGTCCGGCTCTGCACGCCGAACGTCGAGCGCGATTTTAGAATCGCGAGCATCGCCTCACGGATGACGCAACTGACGATCGTCGACACGCTCTACATGGGTTTGCTCCACCGAAAAGGAGAAGGGCTCATCGACAAGTACGCCGAGGCACGCGACGAGATGGTGAAATTGCGGCGATGAAGCTCGCGTCGTATAAAGCGGCGGACCGTGCGCGTTTCGAGGCGTTCCTTCGCCGGCAACAAACGTTCGCTGCCTTGAGCGGCCAGACAATCGATGCGTTTAGCGAAGAGAACGTTGCGGACTTCGAGGCGGACGGGACGATCAGCTTGATCGTGGAAGCAGACGCTGAAGTGATCGCCGTCGTCGACTTGTTGAGACGGCATCCGGTCGACGGCTCGCTCTGGCTCGGTCTGTTCGTCGTCGACGAACGATACCACGGCAACGGAATCGCACAATCGCTTTATGAACAACTTGAGCAAGAGCAGATGCTTCCTTTTCACTCGGTATTCCGGCTCGGCGTCTTGCCACATAATGAACGGGCGTATCGTTTTTGGCAACGCCAAGGTTATGTGTACGAGAAAGAGTCCGTGACGGCACGAGGCGACCACGTCCACGTACTCATCAAGACAATCTGTCCGTAAACTCGACTGGTGAACAGTCGGGTTTTTATTTAGAAAAAAATGTAATGAAACTTTATTTCCTTATTTTTTTAAATAAGTTTGACTTTAAATTTCAAATTAGTAAAATGGACGTATAGAGAAGAAAGGATGGTGGCGATGCTACATAAACTTGCTACAGAACGACGGAATGAACGGACGATGCACTTAGACGAGCTGTCTGTCGAGACGTTATTGACCGTGATGAACGAGGAAGACGAGCGTGTGCCACACGTCATCAAGGAAGAGGTACCTGTCATCGCCCGAGTGGCAGAACGGGCCATCGCTTCGTTCAAACAAGGCGGACGTTTGATTTATCTCGGCGCCGGCACGAGTGGACGACTCGGGATTTTGGATGCGGCCGAATGTGTGCCGACGTTCGGGGTATCACCGGATATGGTCGTCGGACTCATCGCTGGGGGCGAACGCGCACTCATCAAGGCGGTCGAAGGGGCAGAGGACAGCAAAGATTTGGCGGTTAACGATTTGAAAGCGCTTCACTTGACGGAGCGCGACACGGTCGTAGGCATCGCGGCGAGCGGACGGACACCGTACGTCATCGGCGGACTCGATTACGCCCGTGAAGTCGGGGCGACGACGGCGGCATTATCTTGCAACAAAGGTTCAAAAATCAGTGAACACGCCGAGTTCAAAATCGAGGTCGAGACGGGTCCGGAAGTGTTGACCGGATCGACGCGACTGAAGGCCGGGACGGCGCAAAAGCTCGTCCTGAACATGATCTCGACGGCGTCGATGATTGGCATCGGCAAAGTGTATCAAAACTTGATGGTCGACGTGCAACCGACGAATGAGAAGTTAGAGATTCGGGCGAAACGGATGATTGCGGAAGCGACAGGGGTCGACGAACAGACGGCCGCGCGTTATTTCGATTCATCGAACGGCCACGTCAAGACGGCTATCGTCATGATTTTAGCCGACGTCCCATATGCGGAGGCAGTCGAGCGACTAGAGCGTGCGAACGGATTCGTCCGCGACGCGTTATAAGGGGGAACACGAGATGAAGAAAGAAGAGGTGTTGGCACACGCCATACTCGAGCATGTCGGGGGGAAAGACAACATCCGTCAGCTCGCACATTGCATGACACGCGTGCGTTTGGCGTTAAAAGATCCGACGAAAGCGAATATCGAAGGTTTGAAAAAAATCGACGGTGTCATGGGGGTCATCGATGACGAGACGCTCCAAATCGTCGTCGGGCCGGGGACGGTCAACCGCGTCGCCGACCATTTGAGCCGCGAGACGGGACTTGCGATCGGGGAAGAAGCGGTCGATGCGAACTTGACGCCGGACGAACGGGCCGCCATCGAGCGTCAAAAAGTGAAAGAGAAGCAGAAGTCACCGTTCAAGCGTTTCTTGCGTCGCTTAGGAAATATCTTCATCCCGCTCATCCCGGGACTTGTCGCCTCGGGAATCATTAACGGGACGGCGAACTTCGCGAAAAACGCCGGCGTTGACCCGACCGAGACGTGGATGCAAATCCTCTTATTGCTTGGTAGCACGGTCTTTGCGTATCTCGCCATCCTCGTCGGCTGGAACACGGCGAAAGAGTTCGGTGGGACACCGGTACTCGGAGCCATCGCCGGGGGGATTCTCTTCAACCCGATGCTCGCCGACATTACGATTTACGGGGAGCCGCTCGTCGTCGGACGTGGTGGATTGTTCGGGGTCATCTTTGCCGCATGGCTCATGACGTACATCGAGAAAAACGTCCGTCGCTTCATGCCGACGGCGGTCGATATCATCTTCACACCGCTCCTCACCGTCCTCGTCGTCGGTTTCACGGCGCTTTATGCGATCATGCCGGTCGCGGGCGTATTGTCAGACGGCATCATGCGTGGGTTGAACGCCGTGCTTGAGATTGGTGGGCCGCTCGCCGGCGCCGTCCTCGCCGGTTTCTTCCTCCCGCTCGTCATGGTCGGGTTGCACCACGGGTTGACGCCGATTCACTTGGAGCTCCTGAACACGGTCGGGAACACGGCGCTCTTGCCGATCCTCGCGATGGCCGGTGCCGGACAAGTCGGGGCCGCGCTTGCGATTTTCGTGAAGACGCGCAACCAACGTCTCCGTAACATCATCAAAGGTGCGATTCCGGTCGGATTCCTCGGAATCGGCGAGCCACTCCTCTACGGGGTCACGCTCCCGCTCGGGCGCCCGTTCTTGACGGCGTGTATGGGCGCCGCGGTCGGTGGTGCGTTCCAGGCGACGATGAAGACGGCCGCGCTCGGGATTGGCGTCTCAGGGCTCTCGCTCACGCCGCTCATCGACAATGGCATGTACTTGACGTATATTGGAGGTCTCGTCATCTCATATACGGCAGGCTTCATCTTCACGTACCTCTTCGGCTTCAAAGAAGAGATGGCAGACGGGATTTGACAATCGAGGTGGCTCTTTGGAGTCACCTTTTTGCATAGGAGGAAGGCAGATGAGAGGACTATCGGTTTATTTGAGTCAGCCTGTGACGGCTGCATACGAGACGTGGCTCGCCGAGATGCGTCAGAGCGGGTTCACGTCGCTATTCACGTCGCTCCATATCCCTGAGGATGACGCGTCCGTCTACACGGAACGGCTCGAACACCTCGGGCGAATCGCCAAGGCGCTCGAGATGGAACTGTTCGCGGACATCGCCCCGACGTCGCTCGAAGCACTCGGGAAGACGTGGGACGACGCGCATACGCTCCTCGACTGGGGCGTGACCGGACTTCGCGTCGATTATGGCGTGACGCCGAAGCAAGTGGCCGACTTGTCGCAGCGGATGACGGTCGCGCTGAACGCGAGCACGTTGTCCGAAACGGAACTGGCCGAGATGGTGCGCCACGGTCTCGATTTGAGGCGGGTCGAAGCGTGGCACAATTTCTATCCGCGACCGGAAACGGGGCTTGACCGAGACTGGTTCGATGCCAAGAACGACTGGCTGAAGCGGCAAGGTTTGAGCGTCCAGGCGTTCATTCCCGGGGACGGGACATTACGTGGACCGCTGTTCGAACGGCTGCCGACGCTCGAGGACCATCGCAAGCTGTCGACGTTCGCTTGTTATTTAGATCTCGAGGATTCCGTCGACCGTATCTTGATCGGCGATCCGGGACTCGCCGACGAGACGATAGAACAGTTCGCCTCACACGCCGACGAGATGCTCGTCCTGCGGGCCGAAGCGGGGACGACGATTGAGGCCGCCTTCTATCGTGTCCAGACGAACCGGATGGACCCGGCACGTGACGTCGTCCGTTCGGTCGAATCGAGGGGCTATGGCCGTCCGGGGGACCGCTTGCTCGAGCCGATGGCAGCAAGACCGCGTCCGCTCGGAACGATCACGGTCGATAATGCGAAGTACGGACGCTACGCCGGCGAGCTGCAAATCACAAAACACGATTTAGTGGCCGACGAACGGGTCAACGTCCTGGGGCGTGTCATCGAGGCAGACCGGCCGCTCATCCAGGCGATTGGACCGGGTACGAAGTTTCGAATCGAGTGGTGCTGACGTTCCGGATTGCCACATTCCCTTGTCTTTGTGTACAGTAGAGAGGGAGGGAATGCCATGAAAGAGATCAATTTTAATATCGTCGCTGACGATTCGACCGATGGCCACGGCGGTTTTGGGGTCGGTTCGCTCAGTTTGAACAATATGTCTCCCGTCATCATCGATGTCGAGGCGGGGACCGCGGTCATCGATATGGGAGCCATGCATGCCAAATCGGCGATCGAGAAACGCATCAAGTTTTTGACCGACCCGGAAGCGGTGCCGAACGGCAAACCGTATTGGATCGTCTGGGTCACGGTCGGCCGAAAGCCGGAAGGGTTCTATTACGGCGGTGTCGCGGCTTGTGACATGTCGATTGACCTTGAGGTACGGCGCGGTTATAAACTATTGCCGTATCACGTCAACCAGATGGACAAGTCACTCAAAGGCCGCATCCTGATTGATATGATGGATGCCCCGTCACGTGAGGTGCTCGCTGCCTTCTTGAAAGAACATCGTCCTGAAATTTGGGAACAATCGACCGAACTTCAAACCGAGCTTGAGCGTTTGAGCGCCGAGTGAAAAGATTGGACCGTTTTGGTCTCCAATCTTTTTTGTTTTCGTGACAGACATAGTAAAATCGTCAACATGTTACAAAATTGTGACACTGGCGTAATTGTATGAATATTCAGCATTATGCTATACTAAACACACTGTGTAAAAGAGAAAGGGTGACACGATGAGTGAAACTAAGAAAATTATGATTGGGCTACTGTTGGGGGTAGCCGTCGGTCTAGGATTAGCGGGATTACCGGGTAACATCTATGATATTACGAACACGTATGTCCTCTCGCCAGTCGGAACCGTATTTTTGAACTTAATTAAAATGTTAGTCGTCCCGATCGTCTTCTTCTCGATCATTCTTGGTGTCATGGGTCTTGGTGACCCGAAAGAACTTGGTCGCGTCGGAACGAAGTCGATTCTATTCTTCTTGACGACGACAGCTATCGCCATCGTGTTGGCACTTGGTGTGGCTGCGATTGTGAAACCTGGAGAGCGTGGAGACTTCCCGACGACAGGCTTAGAGTTTGACGCTTCTGGTTCAGAAGAGTCATCGGATATCGTCAGTACCCTTGTGAACATGATTCCAACGAACCCGGTTCAAGCGCTCGCGGAAGGCAATATGCTTCAAATCATCGTCTTCGCGGCATTTATCGGATTTGCGTTGATCGCACTCGGTGAAAAGGCGCGCACGTGGCGCCGGTTCGTCAAACAAGGCGACCGCATCATGATGTACTTGATTCACTTGGTCATGAAGCTTGCGCCATATGGTGCGTTCGCGTTGATTGCTTCAGCAATCGGTGGAATTGGATTTGCAGCTGTTCAAGCGATGGCGTGGTATATGTTTGCCGTCGTCTTCACATTGGTCTTGCACTCCGTCTTGATTTACGGAGGAGCGGTTGCTTTCCTCGGAAAGATGAATCCAATCTTCTTCTTCAAAAACTTCTACGAAGCAATGACGTTCGCATTTTCAACATCGTCGTCGAACGCGACGCTCCCGGTGTCGATGGAAGTGGCGCAAACGAAACTCGGCGTCCCGCGCTCGATTTCTTCGTTCGTCCAACCGCTCGGTGCTACGGTCAACATGGATGGGACGGCCATCATGCAAGGGGTGGCGACAATCTTCATCGCGCAAGTGTTCAATGCCGATTTAACGATGGCTGAACTCGTGACGGTCGTCATCACAGCGGTACTCGCCTCAATCGGGACGGCGGGCGTACCAGGTGTCGGACTTGTCATGCTCGCGCTCGTCTTACAATCGGTCAACTTACCGGTCGAAGGGATTGCCCTGATCATCGGTGTCGACCGCGTCCTCGATATGCTCCGGACTACGGTCAACATTACGGGAGATGCGGCCTGTGCGGTCGTCGTCTCGAAACTCGAAGAGAAGCATCTTCCTGCAGTCGACGAAGACTCGTGGGATGAAGTGGACGCAAAATAACTTAAAGGCTGACCCGGTTCATACCGGGCCAGCCTTTTTACATGAAGTGAGGTTTTAATGAATGGAATGGGAAGTTCTGCCGATCCCGCTGTTTGTCGTAATCAGTATCATATTAAACAGCATCATCGCCATCGTAGGTGTGTTACCGAGCGCGTTTTTGACGGCGCTGAACGTGCAACTGCTAGGGTTCGGACCCGGAGTCGCCGTCTCCGTCGTCGGTGAGGCCGTCGGCGCCGTGCTCAGCTTCATCCTGTATCGCCGGGCGCTCCATCGTTATACGTCACCGGACGGGAAGCGGCTGCGACGTCTCCGCGAGGCCGAAGGAATCGAGGCGTGGTTCCTCGTCCTCGGTCTCCGGCTGTTGCCATTCGTGCCGTCCGGTCTCGTCACGCTGTCGGCCGCCTTCAGCCGGATGTCGCTCCCATCGTTCGCGGTGGCGAGCACGGTCGGAAAAGTGCCGGCGTTATTGATTGAGGCGCTTGCGGTCGCGACCGTCCTAAACGTCGCAACCGGATGGCAACTCGGCCTTGTCGGTATGCTCGCCGTCCTGTACGCCGTGTATCGCTTATCTCAAAGGAGCGGCGAGAAGATATGACAGAACGCTTCGACGAAGCGTTTGCCGTTCGACTTCTTGCGCAGCATCGACCAGTCGACGAGAATCGATTCATCAAAGTCGTTCAAGAACGCTTGATACAGCTCTTGGATGGACGATGTCTCGAATTGGGCTATGGTCATCTCGTGGTTCAAATACATGCTCCGAAAATCAAAGTTAGCCGTCCCAACGAGTGCGATTTTGCCATCGATGAGGACGGTTTTTGCGTGGATAAAATGACGATTGTATTTATAAATTCGGATATTCCGCTTGAGCAGTTGCTCGAAATAATATTCAGTCGCATGGAAGCTGAACCATTCGTCGCCTTTCCCAGGCACGACGATGCGAACGTCGATGCCGCGCTTACCGGCGACTTCTAACAATGCGAGCATTTCGGGCGGCGGAATCAAGTAAGGGGTCGTCATCCAAATCGATTCCTTCGCCTCCATCAACAGGGCTATGAGCCCATCCCGAATCGTCACGTCTTTCCCCGGGGACGTGACGAGTAGCTGCGTCGCCCCGTTGTCTGGTTGTGGCTCATCGATAAAGTATTCTGGTAAGTGTTTGCTGTCGGCAAATAAATCCCACGTTTCTTGATCTTCCTCATGACCGGCATATAACCAATTCTCGACGAACAAACGTTGCATTTCCCGCACGAGCGGTCCTTCGAGACGAAGATGGGTATCCCGCCAAAATCCAAGTTTTTTGTGTTTACCCAAGTATTCATCTCCGACGTTCAAGCCGCCCGTGTAGGCGATCCGTCCGTCGATGACGATCAACTTCTGATGATTACGGAAGTTGGCGTTAAACACGAGAAGCGGATGAACGACCGGATCGAACGCTTGGACGTAGACGCGGGACTCACGGAGCGGTTCGATGAATTCTTCATTGATTTCCTGACTGCCGAGCCCGTCGTACAAGAAGCGGACGGTGACGTTCTCATTAGAGCGTTTAATCAAGGCGTCGCGAATTTTGAGCGAAATCTCATCAGTCCGGAACAGATAGTATTGGACATGGATGTGATGCGTCGCTCGCTCGATGTCGTGGAGCACCGCTTCGAACTTGGCGTCCCCGTTGACGAGCAGTTTCGTCGATGTGTGACCGTCGGCGCCGGTCGCCCCGAGTTTTTCGAGCGTGCGCGTGAGCGGATAGCGGTCGGACACGTCGTTGGACGTCTCGATACGTTCCCCTTCAATCGCTTGCCGGAACATTCGAATCTCGGTCGAGGTCCGTTTGATGCGGCGGTGGCGTCGCGGTGTCCGTCCGAACAATACCCAGGCGAGGGCGCCAAGGAAAGGGATGAACAGGACAGCGAGCAGCCAAGCTAGCTTGGCCTGCGGTTGGACTTGGTCGAATAAAATTTGCCAGCCGACGAGGAGCGGTGCCACGATTGCGAGACCGATCAGGAATGGAATCAATCCGTCCACAGAATAGAGGACGAGGAGAAGGAGGAGGCCGAGTACAATCATGGTGAGGAGTTGCCAAACGCGTCGTTTCAACACGTACACCTTCTTTCTGTTCAGTTGTCATCACTGAATTCATTCCACCGTTTACACATTGTTAATCTAAAATCACGTTTCACGACATGTTCTAAGGGAATTATCGTAACTGTACGACACAACGTATAAAGGGGTGCTAATGATGAGGAAGAAAGGTACATTGGCCGCGTCGCTCTTAGCGACAGGCATCATTCTCGGGGCTTGCGGGGGAGCAGACGAAGAACCGATGAACAACGACGATACGGAAATGCAAGAGAACGATGATGATATGGACGAGGACGACGATTAAAAAAACGGCCTAGAGCGGATGCTCTAGGCCTTCATTGCGTCAAAGCGAATACGGGGACGGTTTGCCAAAGTAATAGCCTTGGGCGAGGTCGAAGCCGAGTTCACGACAGACGTCGACTTCTTCGGCGCGTTCGATACCTTCGGCGAGAATCGTGATGTCCATCGATTTGGTCAATTGACGTACATTTTTCAAAAATGCCCGTTTTTCGGCATCCTGGTCGCAAAACGAGATGTACGACCGATCGATTTTGACGTAGTCCGGTTCGAGTCGTTTCAACATATCAAGCGTCGAGAAGCCGGCACCGACATCGTCGAGGGCGACTTTCATGCCGCGTTTCTTATATGTAGAGAATACGTGCTGCAAATGGGCCACGTCCTGTACTTTCTCCGTCTCGACGACTTCGAAGATGAAGCGGTCGGGACTGAGCCCGTACTGGTCGATAATCTCGAACGTGTGTTGCAGACAGTAGTCCGGATTATAGATTGTCGACGGCAAGAAGTTGATGAACGTCTTCTCGTGCGGTGCGACGGCATGATATGTTGCTTTAATCGCCTCGGCGCGGGCGCGTTGGTCGAGTTTCGAATGTAAGCCGAACCGGTTAGCGGCTTGGAATAGCTGGCCAGGCGAAATGTCGTTACGGCTGCGCAGGAGCGCCTCATAGCCGAAACGTTCCCCGGTATCGAGGTGGACGATCGGTTGCAAGTGGCTCTCGAATTCACCGTGTTGGATGAGCTCGATCGTATCGCGGTTGGCGATTTGATCCAACAGATTCCCGGCGGTGATGGGCGCGGTTTGGCGATTCGTCACGGGATCGATGCAGTAGACGTTCGATTGGATATCCGCGAGCCGGTTCGTCAACTCGTCTAGCGAGTCGTAAGGATGGGACTGTTCGTTGACGACGACGAGTCCGCGTTCAAAAAATGGGATGGTCGTGGCGCATGCCACGCAAGGTGACCACATGGTTACTCCTCCTTTCGGTTGTAAGAAACTTCTATATGTAGTGTATCGGTTGCAACTCACGGAAATCTCACACAACGCGACCGATTAATAAAAAAATCGTGCAAAATGGGTACAGGTTTTGTATACTTCCTATCGTATGAATAAGAAGCGCCTCAAAACGCCACTCGCATACGAACAACTTTTTAATCAGAAAGGGGTTCTATCGATGGACCAAAAATTAAAATTATGGTTTACGGAGCACCAGACAGAAGATTACGGAATCACGTTCCGTGTAAACCACGTTTATGAGAGCGAACAAACGGAGTTTCAACGACTAGAAATGGTCGAAACGGACGAGTTCGGAACAATGTTGTTACTTGACGGAATGGTCATGACGACGGATAAGGACGAATTCGTCTATCACGAGATGGTGGCTCACGTCCCACTCTTCACGCACCCGAATCCGAAGCATGTGCTCGTAGTCGGCGGTGGAGACGGCGGCGTCATCCGTGAGATTATGAAACACCCATCAGTCGAAAAAGCAGTTCTCGTCGACATCGACGGGAAAGTCATCGAATATTCGAAGAAATACTTGCCAAACATCGCCGGTGAACTCGACAACCCGCGTGTCGAAGTCATCGTCGGCGACGGTTTCATGCATATCGCCAAGTCGGAGAACGAGTATGACGTCATCATGGTCGACTCGACAGAACCGGTCGGCCCAGCGGCGAACTTGTTCACGAAAGGCTTCTACGCCGGCATCTCGAAAGCGCTCAAAGAAGACGGCATCTTCGTCGCGCAGACAGACAACCCGTGGTTCACACCAGAACTCATCCAGACGGTCCAACGCGACGTGAAAGAGATTTTCCCAATCACGAAGCTTTATACGGCGAACGTACCGACGTACCCGAGCGGCATGTGGACGTTCACGATCGGCTCGAAGCAGTACGACCCGGAAGCCGTAGCACCAGAGCGGTTCCATGACATCGAGACGAAGTACTACACGCCGAAGCTTCACAACGCGGCGTTCGTGTTGCCTAAATTCGTGGAGGATTTGACAAAATGATTAAACGTTTCGACGAAGCCTACTCAGGCAAAGTGTTCATCGCGAGCCTCCCGGAAGTCGCTGACGCGAAGACGGTATTGTACGGCATGCCGATGGACTGGACGGTCAGTTTCCGCCCGGGTTCACGTTTCGGCCCGAACCGCATCCGCGAAGTCTCCATCGGGCTTGAAGAGTATAGCCCGTACCTCGACGGCGATTTGACAGAAGCGGCCGTCTACGACGCCGGTGACATCCCGCTTCCGTTCGGGAACGCACAAAAGTCACTCGATATGATCGAGTCGTTCGTCAAAAACGTCATCGACGCCGGCAAGTTCCCGCTCGGAATGGGCGGCGAGCACCTCGTCACTTGGCCGGTCATCAAAGCGATGCACGATAAGTATGGGGACGATTTCGTCATCTTGCACTTCGATGCGCATACGGACCTCCGTGACGAATACGAAGGCGAGCCACTCTCGCACTCGACACCGCTCAAAAAAGCAGCCAACTTGATTGGCCCATCGAACTGCTACTCGTTCGGGATTCGTTCTGGGATGAAAGAAGAGTTCGACTGGGTGAAGGAAGTCGGCTACAACATGTTCATGTATGAAGTCATCGAGCCGCTCAAACGCGTCTTGCCGACGCTCGCCGGGAAGAAAGTGTACGTCACAATCGACATCGACGTCCTCGACCCGTCGGCAGCACCGGGTACAGGCACGCAAGAAATCGGCGGCATCACGACGAAAGAGTTGCTCGAAGCCGTTCACGCGATTGCGAACGCTGACCTCGACATCATCGGCGCCGACCTCGTCGAAGTGTCACCGGCGTACGACCAGTCGGATATGACGGCGATTGCCGCCGCGAAGATTCTTCGCGAGATGATGATCGGGTTCGTGAAGTAATCATGCCGAAAAAAAGGTCAGCTGGAGATGGAACTGAGCGCCCGCATCACCCAATGGGAGAAAGAGTATCTCGGACGCGGTTCATTGACGTGTAAGGCAGACCTGCTCCGTGACTTGGCCATCGTGACGTTACAAGGCGTCTTGACCCCGGCCGAGTACGATCTCGCCACGAAATCGGCGGGACGCGAGCAATTGAAGAAATACCGCAACAATCTCGTCGAGTCGGGTCGTCCGCAACTCGAGGCCATCGTGCGCGAGGTGCTCGGCCGGCGGCTCATCTCGCTCCACACGGACATCAGCACGAAGACAGGGGAACGCCTCATCGTCTTTCGGCTCGATGCCGCGTGGGACAGTGGGATTGACAAGCCGTGACGACGTTTATACACTAGAAAGCAGATACGTGTCAGGATTGATGGAGCGAGCTTCGGAGCGCTTCATCGTCGTCTTGACCCGGAGCTGAACGAATCATAACCCGACAGTTGTCGGCTAGACGGAGCGAACGTGTTCGAGCCGTCGGCATGCAGCGCACACCTTTCTTTGGTGTGCGCTTTTTGTCGCCTAGGGGGAGAAACATGGAACTATTGATGTTTTTATTGACGAGTGCCCCGGTATTAATGTTTGTGACCGGTGTCGTGGCCGCGCTCGGCAAATCGAACTTAAAAATCCCGGAGTCGCTCGGCATCACGCTCAACTTATACTTATTGCTCGCCATCGGACTCAAAGGCGGGATGGGGCTCGCCTCGGTCTCGTTTGACGACTTGGCGCTCCCGCTCGCGGTGACGCTCGTCCTCGGGATGGTGCTGCCGCTCGTCGCATTCGGGCTCGGCGGCTTATTCAAGTTCAGTTTTCATGAACGGATTGCCATGGCGGCGACGTTTGGTTCGGTCTCGCTCGTGACGTACGTCGCGGCCGCGGCCCAGCTCGAACGGCTCGGCATTGCGTACGAACCGTTCATGACGACGCTCGTCGTCGTCCTCGAGATCCCTGGTCTCGTCGTCGCGTTGTTGTTATACAATCAGACGCCCGTTCTCGGCATCACGGCCGCCCCGAGCCAGTCGTTCACCGTCATTCGGGATAGCCTGCTCTCGAAGAGCATCTTGCTCCTCATCGCCGGGCTCATCGTCGGACTCGTGACGCCAGACACGTCGGCGCTCACACCGTTCTTTATCGATTTATTCCCGGGGGTGCTTCTCTTATTCTTGCTCAGCCTTGGCGTCAAAGTCGGGCAACAGTTGAAGACTGTCCCGTCTTATGGGATCAAGTTTTTAGTCATCGGGATGACGTTCCCACTGATTGGCGCGGCGATTGGTTATGCCGGTGCCATGTTTGCCGGGTTGTCAGACGGTGGAACGATTCTACTCATGACGCTCGCAGCGAGCGGGTCGTACATCGCCGCCCCGGCGATGCTTCAGGCGTCCGTACCTGAAGCGGAACCGTCCTTTTATTTGACGCTCGCCCTCGCCGTCACGTTCCCGTTCAACTTGCTCGTCGGAATTCCGCTCTTCATCACAATCGTCACATGACAAAACGCCGTCTCGGCTCCCGAGACGGCGTTTTCTTATTGCATCACTTTCTGTTCTTCCATGCATCGTAACGCGGCGGTCCAACTGCCGAACAAGGCGTTGATCGTCGACGTGCTCGGCACGTTTCGACCTTCCGCCCATTTGCGGTAATGGAGGATGCTGAAATGGTTCAATTCGTCCTTGGCGAGTCGGAGTGCGTCGATGACGTCATCTTCATCCCATTTCCGTTTCGGCGGGGCGATGTCGAGGACGAACAAGGCATAACTCCAAGAACCATACTTGCGGGCGATTGTCGCCACGGTCGGATAGCCTTTCACTTGCGCCCAGACGGCGTAATGTTGCGACGTGAGCCGTTCGAGTTCGGCCGACGCTTCGATGAGGGCTTGGATGATTCGCTCTTCATTGTTTCGAGCCGTCGTCGTTTGGAGTTTTGCTTCACGGAGCGCATTCGACCAAGAACCGAAACGGCTGCTAATCAAGGTGAGCGACGGCGCTTGGGCGATTTTGGCCCATTCACGATACGTCTGGCTCGTGAAGATATCGAGTTCTTCGGCGGCCTCGTTGAGCGCGGTCAAGATGTCTTCATCGGAATAATACCGGTACATCATTTTAATATCGGCGGCCTGGACGGCTTCGCGCCATGAGCCAAACTTGTAAATCACGGTCGATAGGGAAGGGACGTCTTTGCTGCGGGCCCATAGAGTGTAATGTTTTGTATCGAATTCGTCGAGTTCGTTCGCTGCTTGTTGTAGGCATGAGAGGATCTGTTGCTCTGTCCATCGTTTCATCGTGATGTCTCTCCTTTTTGGAAGCGAAGGTCGCTTCAAAGGTCGTGGTGTGGTTGAACAATGATGGTCCTTTAAGGAAAGCCCAAGCGGTCAAGGGCACGTATACAATTGGCAACGTTCAAGAAAGGGAGCCGAAGTCGGCATGGGAGAAAGGCAAACGGTTCGTGTTCAGGTTATTGGACGGTGCAGTGACACGTTTCGATGAATCATGTAACCTCCTTTGTTATTTACAATTTACACCTAATTTACAACCATGTACTTTCCATATTACCCATTTAATACGGAAATATTCACAAACCAAAGGAAATAGTCAACACACATTCATAAAACCGTTTAATGGCTAAATTTCGTTGCTATGAAAAAGCTATGGTTTTCTTTCGGATTGTGAATCGTGAACGGGTACTAATGTAGCATCCACCCATACATCGACTCATTTTCGTACTCTGCAAAGGCGGTGACAGAATGACTACACGATTCACGTATTATCCGATGGACCGGAAAAACGCGATGCTCATGATGCTTGACGTCATGATTGCGGCGGCGGCCATCTTCCTTACCTTCAAGTTGCTTTTCGCCCACGACACGACGGTCTCGGGTGACACGACGAAACTGATGACGATTTTAGCGCTGAAAACGGTGGCGCTACTCGCGCTCGGGTGGGCGACACGAGTGTATCGCATCGATTGGCGTTACGGCTCGATGCGGGAGTTGCAGTTGCTCGCGCTCGTCTTGCTCACGAGCGACCTGCTCGTACTTGGCGCTGCGCTTGTCGTTTTAAAGAGCATCTCGTATCAGGCGTTGTTCGTCCAAAGCTTGCTCGCCTTCAACGGGATGTTGTTCATCCGGCTCGTGGCTCGAACCCGTTCGTTCTTCCGGTTCCGTCACGCCCAACCGAGCGGGAAAGCGACGCTCATCATCGGCGGCGGCGACTCCGGACAAAAAATCACGAAAGAGTTGAAAGAGTATCGGACGAACGTGTTGAACGTTGTCGGGATTTTGGACGACAACCCACTCTTACAACGACTCTACATCCACGGAACACCGGTCATCGGCTCAATCGATGCACTCGAACGGAAAATCGAGGAATACGGGATCGAGGTCGTCGTCCTCGCCATCCCGTCGCTTCCTTATAGCAAGCGTATCCAATTATTGAAACGAATCGAGAAGACGGGCGTCGAGTCGCATGCCTTGCCGATGCTGTCGGAGCTCGCGTCGGGGAAAGTATCGATGAACGAGATGCGCGAAGTCGCAATCGAGGATTTGCTCGGACGCGAACCGGTTCAGCTCGATGTGTCTGAGATTTCGCAAAAACTAAAAGGTGCCACCATCTTCATCTCTGGCGCTGGTGGGTCGATCGGTTCGGAGTTGTGCCGGCAGTTGATCAAGTTCGAACCGGGACGCCTCGTCTTGTTCGGGCACGGGGAGAATAGCATCTACTCGATTGACCGCGAGCTACGCGGACTCGATACCGAGACGGACATTTATCCGGTCATCGGTGACGTCCAAGACCGGAACCGGTTAATCGAAGTGTTCGAGCATTACGAACCTGACATCGTCTACCATGCCGCGGCCCACAAGCACGTCCCGCTCATGGAAGGAAATCCGAAAGAAGCCGTCAAGAACAACGTCTATGGGACAAAAAACATGGTGGAAGTGGCCCACTTGTTCAATGTCGAGCGGTTCGTCATGATTTCGACCGACAAGGCGGTCAATCCGACAAACGTCATGGGCGCGACGAAACGAGTCGCCGAGATGGTCGTCCAGCAGCAGGCCCGTCACAGCGAGACGACGTTCTCGGTCGTCCGCTTCGGCAACGTCCTCGGCAGCCGCGGCTCGGTCGTCCCGTTGTTCAAAGAACAAATTGAACGGGGCGGACCGGTCACGGTGACCCATCCGGAGATGACACGCTACTTCATGACCATCCCCGAGGCGAGCCGGCTCGTCATCCAAGCGAGCGTCCGGGCGAGCGGGGGCGAAGTGTTCGTCCTCGATATGGGGCAACCGGTCAAAATCGTCGACTTGGCGCGGCGCATGATCACGCTCAGCGGCTTCACGCTCGACCAAATCCCAATCGAATACAGTGGCATCCGCCCTGGGGAAAAATTGTACGAAGAACTGCTTGCGACGAGTGAAAAAACGGACAGCCAAGTATACGACAAAATCTTTGTCGGTTGTACACGGCCGTTCAAGTCGGTCGATCCGATCCTGTTGACAATCGACCATCTCCTCGACCAACCGAATGCGCTCACCTCCTTCCTCTTGTTCGTTGCCAATAGCGAGATTCCGGAAGAAGTGATGGAAAACATGTTCACCCCTCAAATCGAACCTGTCCGGATGCGGACGAACGATTCAACTCAAAGGAGGAAGACGTTATGACAAAGACCGTACTCGTCACGGGCGTGGCAGGGTTTATCGGGTTTCACTTGGCCCGCCGACTATTACGAGAGGGGCATCGGGTCGTCGGGATTGATGAAGTGAACGATTATTACGACCCGAGTCTGAAAGAGTCCCGACTTCACGTGCTCACGCATCCGAACTTCAAGCTATATCGTGATTCACTCGAGAATAAAATGGCGGTCACGCGGGTGTTTGAGAAGCGGCGGCCCGACATCGTCGTCAACTTGGCGGCCCAAGCAGGTGTGCGCTATAGTCTTGAAAATCCGGACGCCTACATCCAATCGAATATCGTCGGATTTTTGAACGTACTCGAGGCGTGCCGGCATTATCCGGTCGAACAACTCCTGTACGCATCGTCTAGCTCGGTGTACGGATCGAATCGGAAGATGCCGTTCTCCGAACAGGACCCGGTCGATCATCCGCTCTCGCTATACGCCGCTTCGAAGAAGGCGAACGAGCTGATGGCGCATACGTACAGTCATTTGTTCGGGATCAAGACGACCGGACTTCGTTTCTTTAGCGTCTATGGACCGTGGGGGCGCCCAGATATGGCGCTCTATAAGTTCACGGAAGCGATTATGAAAGGCGAACCGATTGACGTCTACAACTACGGGCAGATGGCGCGTGATTTCACGTACGTCGACGATGTCATCGAATCGATCGTCCGCTTGATGGACATCCAGCCGCTCGCTGATGAAGAGTTCGACTATGTCGCGCCGCTCCCAGACCGAAGCGACGTCCCGTTCCGTGTCTATAACGTCGGCAATCATAGTCCGGTCCAACTGATGGACTTCATTCGCATTATCGAGCAAAAACTTGGCAAGCGGGCGATTTTAAACGAACTGCCACTGCAACCGGGCGACGTACCGGAAAGTTTTGCCGATGCCTCGGCGCTGTATGAGTCGGTCGACTTTCGACCGCAAACACCGATCGAGCGCGGTGTCCATGAATTTATCGACTGGTATCTCGCCTATCACCATGCGTTGAAGGAGGGGATTGAGTGATGCCGTCCCTACATGACAAAATATATGCTCGTTCACCGCTCCCGGTCCAAAACTGGCTCATCTCCCTTTACGGGTTGAAGTTATACCGGGAACGTTATGGTCCATATTACGACAAAGAGTTAAAGAAACTGCGAAGACAACGGCTCGTCGACCCGGATGCGGCCCAGCTGAACCGACTCAACCGCTTCCTCCATTTCTGTCAGAGACACAATCGTTATTATCGAAACTTGTTCAAACGCCATGACATCGAGTTGCCGCTCAAGCACCTCGAGGAGCTCCAGCAAATCCCGGTGCTCGAGAAAGAGACGCTCCGAACGAATCCCGACATCTTTTCAGATGTGAAAGCACCAATCATCGGGAGTACGGGCGGGACGACGGGAACGGCGCTCCAAGTCCGTTTCACCGTCGAAGACTATCAAGCGCGGATGGCCCACCTCGACTATTTCAAAGAACAGCACGGTTTCACAAAAGGGATGAAGCGGGCGAGTTTCACAGACCGGATGATTTGTCCCCGTGACCAAGAGGAGCCGATCTATTGGCGCTACAACGCCCCGATGAAACAAATGCTCTACTCGGTCGTCCATTTCCATGAACGGACCATCCCGGATTACGTAGACTCATTGAACACGTATCGACCGGACGCCCTCGACGGTTCACCGTCCGCGATGATTGAAGTCGCCAAGTACTTAAAAGAGACGGACACCCGGTTGACGTTCAAACCAATCGCCATCTTCCCGACGTCCGAGACGTTATCGCCGTGGGGACGGGCGTTATTGACCGAAATCTTTCAAGCCCCGGTTTACGATCAATACGCTTCCTCGGAAGGGGCGCCACTCGTGACGGAGTGCAAACATGGACGGATGCACCTGCATCCGGAGACCGGCATCATCGAGCCCGGTGAGAACGGAGAGATTTTAGTGACGAGCTTCACGACGCACGGGACGCCGCTCGTTCGTTATCGTATCGGCGATCGCATGACGCTCAGCGACGAGACGTGTCCTTGTGGTCATTCCGGAACAGTCATCTCTTCCATCGATGGTCGGCAGATGAATTACGTCGAAACACCAGAAGGTTACAAAGTGTTCGAAGGTGATTTGACGGCGACGGTCGCCGTCTTGCCGAACTCTGTCCTCCAAGTCCAAGTGTTGCAACACGAGGTCGATCAAATCGAGATGCTCTATGTCAAAGACGAAGAACGGTTTGAAGACGAACATGAGACGATCCTCAAGCAAGAGGTCGAACGGTTGTTCACCCCGAACATGCGGATTCGCCTAAAGAACGTGCCAGCCATTAAAAAAGAGCCAAACGGAAAAATCCGGGTCGTGAAGCGACTTCACGTCTGACCTATACAAAAAGGGGAGTTCAAGAATGACCACTTTCGCGTTGCGGGACATGTATTTCAAAGCGCCGATTCGGTTTCAAAACTGGATGACGTCACTATATGGATTGAAGTTATGGCAAGAACGGTATGGTGAGGCGTATCGCCGGGAGCTCATCCGTTTGAAGGACCGCCCGACCGACGCGGAAGCCGTCTATCAGGATCAGCTTGATCGGTTGAACGTCTTCCTACAGTTTTGTGCAGCGAACAACGACTATTATGCACGCTTGTTCAAGGAGGCGAACGTGACGCTCCCGCTCCGTTCGTTCGAGGAGATGCGCCATATTCCAATCCTCGAGAAAGAGACGGTCCGGGCGACCCCTTCGATTTACTCCAACATCAAGACGGACATCGTCGGAAAGACGGGTGGGACGACCGGGGCGTCGCTCCAGGTGAAGTTCACGAAAGACGATTATCAAATCCGGATGGCCCATCTCGACTACTTCAAAGAGCAACATGGCTTCAAGAAAGGGATGAAGCGGGCGAGTTTCACCGGTCGCGTCATCTGTGATCCCAACCAGGCGGCCCCAGTGTTCTGGCGTTACAACCGTCCGATGAATCAATTGCTCTTATCGCTCTTCCATTTGACACCGGACAACATCCCACACTATATCGAGGCGCTCAACCGGTTCAAACCGGCCGTCCTCGATAGCGCGCCGTCCGCCATGGTCGACATCGCCTCGTATATGAAAGAGCACGGCATCACGCTCGACTTTCAAATGATCGCCATCTTTCCGACGTCCGAGACGTTGACGGCGGGTGGGCGCAAACTGCTCGAAGAGGCGTTCAACGCCCCGGTGTACGATCAATACGCCTCCTCAGAAGGGGCACCGATTTTGACCGAATGCAGCCACGGTCACATGCATCTGCATCACGAGACGGGCTATATCGAGCCGTACGGCGACGATGGTGAAATTCTCATCACGAGCTTCACGACACACGGGACGCCGCTCGTCCGCTATCGAATCGGTGACCGTATGAAATTCGGAGAAGGGACGTGCCCGTGCGGCCAAGGTGGCACGTACGTCACCTCGATCGAAGGACGGCAGTCGAACTACGTCGTCACCCCGAAAGGATTGAAAGTGTATGAAGGCGATTTGACAACAATCGTCCGCGTCTTACCGAACTCGGTCATCCAGACGCAATTCCGGCAGTTCGATTTGCATCATATCGAGATGCGCTATATCAAAGATCCGGAACGATTTCTTCCGTCCCATGAACGGGTACTCGAGCGAGAGCTGAAAGAGTTGTTCGGGGAAGGCGTCGAAATCACCCTCACCCCGGTCAAACAAATCCCTCGCGGGAAAAACGGGAAAATCGTCGTCGTCGAGAAGTTGATGGATCAAATTTCATAATAACTGGAGGCAGATGGACATGGACAAACTCATCTCAGAATCACGGACAACACGACGAACCATTGCCAATCGCCATATCGCCGTCGTCGGACTCGGTTACGTCGGACTCCCGGTCGCGGTCGCGCTCGGGGAAGTCGGAGACGTCATCGGCCTTGACATCAACGAGGCGCGCATTCACGAGTTGAACGAACACGTCGACAGCACAAGGGAAGTCGAGCGGGAGGCGCTCGAGGCGGCGTCAGTCACGTATACGACCGATGCTAAAAAACTGGAGGAATCGGACTTCATCATCATCGCCGTGCCGACCCCGATCAATGAACAGAATCAACCGGATCTCGGCCCGATTTGCGGCGCCACGCGCGCGGTCGGGAAACATTTGCAGCCGGGAACGATTGTCGTGTACGAATCGACGGTGTATCCAGGGTTAACCGAAGAAGAATGTATCCCGCTCCTCGAGCAAGAGTCTGGCCTTCGGGCCGGAATCGACTTCAAAGTCGGCTATTCGCCTGAACGAATCAATCCGGGTGACCGGGTGAACACGTTCCGGACAATCAAAAAGGTCGTCGCCGCCGAAGACGAAGCGACGCTCGACGTCGTCGCCGCCGTCTATGAGACGGTCGTCGACGCAGGGGTGCACCGGGCTTCCTCGATCAAGGTCGCCGAAGCGGCGAAAGTCATCGAGAACACGCAACGCGACTTGAATATCGCCCTCATGAACGAACTTGCCATCATCTTTGAGCGGATGGACATCGACACGCTCGAGGTGCTCGAGGCGGCAGGCACGAAGTGGAACTTCCTTAACTTCCGCCCCGGACTCGTCGGCGGACACTGTATCGGCGTCGACCCGTTCTATTTGACGATGAAGTCCGAGATGCTCGGCTATCATCCGGAAGTCATTTTAGCCGGCCGTCGGATCAACGAGACGATGGGCAGTTTCATCGCCACATCGCTCATCAAGACGATGATTCGCCAAAACATGCCGGTACTCGGCTCCCGCGTCACCGTGCTCGGCATGTCGTTCAAAGAGAACGTGAGCGACATCCGCAACTCGAAAGTCGCCTCGCTCATCCGTGAGATTGAAGAGTTCGGACTCGAGGTGCAAGTGTACGATCCGCTCGTCGACCATGAAGAAGTGAAGCACGAGTACGGCATCGAGGTGAAAGCGTATCATGAGCTGAAACCGGCCGAGGTCGTCATCTATGCCGTCTCGCACGACGAGTTCGTCGATGCCGGCTGGAAGCTTGCCGCCCGCCAGTTGAAGATGGGTCGCGGCGTCGTCATGGATTTGAAAGGCATCCTCGACCGTAGGACGAAGCCGGAGGAGGTGTACTTATGGCGCCTTTGAAGATTCTCCAGTTCTGCGCGGTCGACGCGACGGCTGACGTCTTGTTGCGTCCCCTCATCGAGTCTTTGAAAACCGAAGGCCATCAAGTGGATATCGCCTGTGCCTACGGTGACCGGACCGATCAGTTACGAGAGGAAGGCTGGGTCATCCACACGTTGCCGATCGACCGGAAGTTCCATCCGAAACGAAATTTACAGACGATTCAAGAACTCGTCACGCTGTTGCGGCGGGAAAAATACGATGCGATTCACGTGCATACCCCGGTCGCCGCTGCGCTCGGCCGCGTCGCTGCCCGCATCGCGCGAACCCCGCACATTCTCTACACGGCGCACGGCTTCTACTTCCACGAACGGATGAGCCGTGTCGCCTATGAACTCGTGTTCTGGCTCGAAAAATCGCTCGCCGCCCTCGCCACGGACTGGCTGCTCCTTCAAAGTGAAGAAGACTATTCCCTCGCGAAGACGCGTCAGTTCAAGCGGGACGACCGTCTGCTTCATCTCGGTAACGGTATCGACTTGAACCGCTTCAAACCGATTGCGAAGACGCATAATCCGGAACAGCTGAAATTTTTGTTCGTCGGCCGCCTCGTCCGAGAGAAAGGAATCTTGGATTTGCTCCAGGCGTTCACGCAACTTTCGAAAACGCACCCTGGCGCGACGCTGACGATCGCCGGCGAGCTGATGGTGAATGAACGGGACCAAGAAACCGGAAAACTCGTCGAGGCGTACCTCGCCGACAATCCGAACGTCCATTATGCGGGCTTTGTCAAAGATACGCCGACACTCTTCAGCGATCATGACGTCTTCTTGTTGCCTTCCTACCGAGAAGGGTTGCCGCGTTCCATCTTAGAGGCGATGGCATCCGGTCTTCCGGTTATCGCGACGAACATCCGTGGTTGCCGTGAAGAAGTGATTGACCACGAGACGGGCTATCTCGTCCCTGTCGCCAGTCCCGATGCGCTCGCTGAAGCGATGGAGTCGTTCATCCTTCATCCGGATCGGCTCGAGACATACGGACGCCGTGGCCGGGAAGTCGTCGAGGAACGGTTCGATGAATCGATTGTACTGACGCGGCAACTCGATTTATTCGCGCAAATCAGTGCGCGGGAGGCCGGCTGATGCGGGCGATTGAAAGGGGGAGGCGGCATGGAAGAAAAGCAAGTCGTTAAGCAACTGAGGACGGCGGCCGTCGACGGCCGCCTCACCATCCATATGTATCAGCAATGGCAAAAGCGTAATGATGGTCCGACGGTGCTCGAACTGCTTGAGACGTATGGATCGTGGGCGAACGTGCTCCGCCTCGCCGGACTCGACAATCAAATGCCTCGTTTCACGAAAGCCGAGGTGGTTCGGGCGCTCCGTCGGGCCGCGAAAGAAATGGGTTCGATTACGAGTGCGGATTACCGGAAGTGGGCGCTTGACCGGGACGTGCCGTCATTGACCGAGGTCGTCATCTTGTTCGGGTCATGGAAAGTCGCCTTGATTGAAGCGGATTTACTCGGCATGATGGCCAAAGACCAAAAGTGTGAAATCATTCAAGCCCTCCTCGAAGCGAGTGAGGACATCGAGCCGCTCACATCGACCGCTTATGCGAAGTGGGCACGGGCGCGTCAACAGCCGAGCATCACGAAAGTCGTTCGACGGTTCGGTTCGTGGAGCCAAGCACTTGAAGAGATCGGGCTCTCGAACCGCAAAACGTTCACGGAAGACGAGATTTTAAACGCATTGAAAGAGGCGGATGAGGAACTGGCAATCCTCTCGCCATGGGGTTATGAGATGTGGCAAAAAAAGATGGGAAAGGGCCGGCCCTCAAAGAAGTTCAACAGATGTTCGGCTCTTTTGACATAGCGGTGGAAGAGATGCGACTGAGCCGGAGTGAAGGACGGAATCGGAAAGGAGGTGCGTCATGACGAGACCAAGCTTGACCGTCTCATGCCGGAACTCCTCATCTTCCATGAGACGGGACCGATTGAGCCGGATGTGCTCAATCGAATCGATTGCCCGATTTTGACGATTCGACCATCGATGGCGGCGGGACAGCTCGAGGCGTATTGGGCGTTCCGGGCCAAACCGGACGTCTGTGAGGTACGCATCGAACAGTGGAGCGACCGCGGCTGGAGCGTCCTCGACCGGGCCGTCCTCTACCTCGGCGGTACGGACAATTTCGCGACTTATCCGTACCTCCAGCTCTCGACTGGATTGCCGCTCTTGAAGCGTCAAATCGAGATGATGCTCGAAGAGGACGTCTACGACCGTAGAATCGAGTAAAAACGGCCAGAGCTTTCGCTCGGCCGTTTAACTTTTGGTGATGCAATAATGTTGAATCGCGTCGTTGTAGTAGACGGCGAGACCGGGGGCGTACTTGTCATAGAACGCCGTAAAGCGCGAGTCTGCCACGTACATCTGTCCGAGGCCGCTGAACATATCGAGCGAGCAATCGTAGAAGTGGTCGTGGATGAAAGCATGGTTCGCCTCGACCACCACTTGGACGCGCGGGTCTTCGACCGGGACACCGGCCGTGAACAAGTCGACGAGCGGTTTGACGAGGTCGACTTGCTGTTGGCTGAGCGCCTCCCAGTCCTCTTTCGTCCGTCCGTGGGCCCGTTTTTGTGACGTCGTATAGGCGTCACTGTCGCCCCAGCGTGACGTCACTTCGGTCTCATATTTCGTCTCGTGCGCTTTCAGCTCGTCGAACGACAAGCCTTTGAACAATGATTCTTCTTCCATTTGAACGCCTCCTTCAAGTGAGGCGAGCGTCGCTTCGGCGGTCTCGGCGAGTGTCGCGAAATAGGCCGCCTTTTTACGCAGCGCGTTCACTTGTGTCTTAAGGATGTGAGCCCGGTCGGTGTCCGTTTTTAACAACGTATGAATCGTCTCGAGGGGAAAATCGAGCGAGCGATAGAACAAGATGAGTTGGAGCCGCTCCATGTCTTGTTTCGAATAACGGCGGTACCCGTTCGCGTCACGCGACGGGACGAGCAGCCCGATCGCGTCGTAATGCCGAAGCGTCCGGGTCGTCGTGCCGGCGAGTTTTGCAAGTTGTTGAATCGTAACCATCTGCTCACCTCCTTATGGACAGCATAAGCCTTGACGTCGGGTTAACGTCAACCCTCTTTTGTGAATAAGGAAAACCCGTCGCGTTCACCGACATACGCAAAACCGAATTGTCGATAGTAACGGTTCAAAAATGTGTTCGTGGCGACACAGTCGAGGCGAATCGTCCCGACCGTCTGGTTGAGCGCGTGGCGTATCAATTGTTCGCCGACACGCTTCCCTTTCATCCGGGCATCAACGACGAGCCGATGCACGTAGACCGCTACCTCGGCGTCATCCCATAAATTGTGGTCCCATGACGTCGGGGGAATCAAGCTGACCGACCCGGAAATCCTCCCGTTTTCTTCATATACATAGACCGTCCCGTTCGTAACGTCGTGACGGACGAGCTCGGTCCGACTCGGTTCTAAATATTTTTCCCACTGCGTCTTTCCGGCAGCGCGAAACGCTTTTGCCTTATTTAAAATCAATGAATCGATTGCTTGAAGATCGGCCCGTGTGGCCAAACGAATCATGTAAGTCGCCTCACTTTCATTTCATTTCAAAATCGTGTAGGGTACACGTTGAGTAAGCTGTTGAAAAGCTCATTGTAGCGGTTTGTCTTTTTTGTTAAGATAAACGTAGTGCATCGTGCAAACGATTGCGCTAATGAGAGATAACGTCAACAGCACTGATATTAGTATATAGGATGAGCAGTGAGTTTAGGGATAAGGGAGTATCATTGACACATGCAACTTTTACAACGTGACCAACACACAAAAGGATTACAACAGACACAAACAAAAACGCTAAAACGTAATTGGTGGAAAGAAGCCGTCGCATACCAGATTTACCCGCGCAGCTTTTACGACGCGAACGGGGACGGAATCGGCGACATTCAAGGCATCATCGATAAACTCGATTATTTGAAAGAGCTCGGAGTCGACGTCATCTGGATCTGCCCGATGTACAAGTCGCCGAACGACGACAACGGCTATGATATCTCGGATTATCAAGATATCATGGATGAGTTCGGGACGATGGAAGATTTCGACCGTCTCTTGAATGAAGTCCACGCACGCGGCATGAAGCTATTGTTAGACCTCGTCGTCAACCATACGTCGGATGAGCATCCGTGGTTCATCGAGTCGAAGAGTTCGAAAGACAACCCGAAACGCGACTGGTACATTTGGCGTGACGGGAAACCGGACGGCTCGAAGCCGAACAACTGGGAATCGATTTTCGGCGGGTCGGCATGGGAGTTCGACGAGACGACAGAAGAATACTTCTTGCACGTCTTCTCGAAGCGTCAACCGGACCTCAACTGGGAAAACGCGGACATGCGCCAAGCCGTGTACGACATGATCAACTGGTGGCTCGAAAAAGGCATCGACGGGTTCCGTGTCGACGCGATCAGCCACATTCGCAAAAACCCGACGTTCGGCGACTTGCCGAATCCGGAAGGCCTTGATTTCGTGCCGTCGTTCGAGATGCACATGAACGTTGACGGCATCCACGACTATTTAGAAGAGCTTCGAGACGAGACGTTCAACAAGCACGACATCATGACGGTCGGGGAGGCGAACGGTGTTTCGCCTGACGACGCCCATCTTTGGGTCGGCGAGCAAGACGGCAAGATGAACATGGTGTTCCAATTCGAACACATGGGCCTCTGGCGCGAAGACGCCGAGTCGAAACTCGACGTCGTCCATTTGAAGAACGTGTTGTCGAAGTGGCAAAAAGGACTCGAGGAAGACGGCTGGAACGCCCTTTACGTCGAGAATCATGACCAGACACGTACCGTATCGACGTGGGGGGACGATGAGCGCTATTGGAAAGAGAGCGCGAAATCGATCGGGATGATGTACTTCCTCATGCAAGGAACACCGTTCATCTATCAAGGCCAAGAGATCGGAATGACGAACGTCAAGTTCGACTCGATTGACCAATACGACGACATCGCGACACGTAACCGTTATTACATCGGTCTCGAACACGGCAAGAGCCACGAAGAGATGATGGACATCACGTGGAACTCGTCGCGCGACAACTCACGGACGCCGATGCAGTGGAGCAGCGCAGCGAACGCCGGATTCACGTTCTCGGACACGCCTTGGTTCGGCATCAATCCGAACTACACGGCCATCAACGTTGAAGAACAACTTGAAGATGAAGACTCAATCCTCAACTTCTATAAAGAGATGATTCGCCTCCGGAAACAAGATGAGACGTTCGTGTACGGCACGTATGACGTCGTCTTGCCGGAACACCCAGAGATTTACGCGTATACGCGCACGCTCGGAGACAGCCAATACCTCGTCATGACGAACTTGACGGGTGGCGAGGCAATCTTCGCTTCAGACCTCACACTTCGCTCGGAGGATGTCGTTTTGAAAAACATGCCGCTCGATCCGCATGACGAGACGACACTCCTTCACTTGAAGCCGTTCGAAGGACGCGTCTATAAATTGAGTTAACCGTTAAGACAGGGGTGACCCTGTCTTTTTGTGGTGTGAAGCACATGCGAACCGGGAAAGAAAAAGTTAGCGATTCCGGACCGTTTGTGAGGTATGGTACAATGGGACAGCGGAAAGGGGAATCATCATGGCAATTGAACCGAAACGTATACGCGTCCGTCAGACGACGAAAATGAGCGAACTCGATGAACCGATCGTGCTCGTCGCGGACGGTCACTATTATGAACTGAAGACGGGCTTCATCTTGACGTTTGACCAAGAGCGTGAGGACGGCATCGTGCCGACGACGTTGAAATATACGACAGGGCGGCTCGCCCTTATACGTAAAGGACCGATTGAGATGAACCATTCGTTCATCGAAGGACGGCTGACACAGAGTGTATACAAAAACCCATATATGGCGATGACGATGGCGACGACGACGGAACGCCTTGACGTTTCAGATGGGCGTTGCCAATTCGACTACGCGTTAACGATGAACGACGATGTCGCCGGCACGTACGCGGTCGACGTCACATGGACGTTTAAAGGAGGAGACGAAGCATGAACTTTCAAGAGCGAGTGAAAAAGATTGAAGAGATGTTGAACGAGGACTGGTTCGAGATGCTCGAGACGAACGAGGACGAGTATGAGGAATGGCGCGGTCGCCTCGAAGATCATGCCGAGCACGTCATCGGACATTACGACAACGAGACCGGCGTCGACATGGACTCGGTCGACAAGTTGCTCCAGTTGAACGACGAGTTCCCGCTCCTTTACGGAGAAGACACGGTCCGGTTGTACCTCGCCTTAATCGAGGCACGTCCGGAAGACAAGTCGGTGTACGAACGTTACGTCGACTATTTGGCCGCGATTGGGGACGCTTCGCACGAAGAGTTTTTACGGTTCCATACGCTCGTCGACGCGGGCAGGCTCGACGAGGCACGAAAGCTCGCTCCGGAGATGCCAGCACGATTGGGACTCGAAGAATAAGGCCGCATTGCGGTCTTTTTTCTACATAAAGATAAGGGGGAAGGGCGATGTTACGTCTTGTGAAGACATCGATGGACCAAGAACAGCAAGTGCATGCATTTTTGAAGGAGTGGCGTGAACGGGATGAACGCATCGTCCCGAACGCGGTCGACGGGGAGGCGTCTGACTTTGAGACGTATGTCAAAGCGATTCGGGCGCGTGAGGTACGCGCGGAGAACGTCGGTTGGGTGCCGAGCACGACGTATTGGTTGACCGACGGGGAAGAACTGCTCGGGGCGGCCAACATTCGGCACGAGTTGAACGAGCAGTTACTCAGTTTCGGTGGTCACATCGGCTACGGAATCAAACCGAGCGCTCGGGGTCGGGGACTTGCGACGAAACAGCTCGCCCTCGCGCTCGAGAAGGCGAAGTCGCTCGGCATCGAGCGCGCGTTGATCACGTGCGATCGAACGAACGTTGCCTCGAAGCAAGTCATTTTGCGTCACGGTGGGGTGCCGGACACGCCGTTCATAGAAACGGATGGGACGGTCGTCGAGCGGTTTTGGATTGAGCTGAAAGGGTGACGACACATGGGCGACTGGATCGTGGTGTACTTGGCGGCCATCAACTTCTTCGGCATCTATTTGTTCCCGCGGGACCGCATCCCGTCGAAGAAGTGGTTCTCGTTCTCGGGCGGGATCGCCATCACGTATTTCTTCATGTACTTACTCCCGTCGCTCAATAAGCGCCAAGACACGCTCCGAGTCGACGGGCTCGACCTTGCCTTGCCTTCAGAGATTTATGTCGTCAGTCTCATCGGGTTCACCGTCTTTTACGGGACGATGCGGTTCGTGCGGACTCCGCACTTCCAAGATGAGACGCTCGACCGAAACGTCTCGTACATGCTTCAAGTGACGCTCCTCACGGCGTATATGTCGTTCTCGGCATACGTCGTGACGGAGACGTCGGTGACGAACGTCGCCCAAATGTTTTATGCGACCGCACTCGGCGTCCATTTTCTCGCCGCCGGTCACGACTTGTATCGCCATTACGGCGAGGTCTACTTGACGCAAGGACGCTACTTTTTCACGGTCGGCATCCTCGTCACCGGCTACGTCGCCCGCTACGTCGACTTGGCGTCGCACGTCGAGACGATTCTGTTCGCGTTCGTCGCCGGGGCGATGATCCTGAACATCGTCAAGTTCGAGTTGCCGGCCGACCGGAATCTTCACTTCCGTACGTTCGTGCTCGCCGTGACGATTTACGGGGGACTTCTTCTCATCTTGAAGCACGTTCTCTATTTTTAAGTTCTCCTAAGAAAATGAATGACTGTTCATTCATTGTTTGGTATACTGATTCCAAGAATGAATCCGTTTTCATTAAGGGGGATGTTGGGGATGTCTACATTTTTAATCGTCAACTGGATTCTGTTCTTGCTCGTTCTCGGCTATGGCTTGTACTTGTTCGCGTCGCTCGTCTATCAGCGGTACACGTTCATCAAGCTCGGGAAGAAGGCAGAATGGAGCCAGACGAACAAAGAACGGCTTGAACAGGTGATGATCAACGTGTTCGGGCAAAAGAAATTGTTGAAAGATAAGAAGAGCGGCATCATTCACGTCATGATGTTCTATGGGTTTATCCTCGTCCAGTTCGGGGCGATCGACTTCATTTGGAAAGGGCTCGCCGTCGGGACGCGTTTCCCACACGTGCCGCTCGGTCCGCTCTATCCAATCTTCACGTTCATGCAAGAGATCGTCATGCTCATGATTCTCGTCGCGGTCGTTTGGGGATTCTATCGCCGCTATATCGAGAAGCTCGTGCGCTTGAAGCGGAACTTTTTGGCCGGTCTCGCGCTCATCTTCATCGGTGGGCTCATGGTGTCCGTCTTGTTCGGGAACGGCTTTTACCTCGTCTATAAAGAAGAGCTCCCGATGTGGGGCGAGCCGGTCGCGACCATCATCGGCTCGGCGTTCGCCTGGGTACCGGGCAGCGTCGCGTTCGCGCTCTTCATCGTCTTCTGGTGGCTGCACCTGCTATTCTTACTCAGCTTCATGGTGTATATCCCGCAAGGCAAGCACGCTCACTTGATTGCCGGCACACTCAACGTCTGGCTCGGCCGGACGCATAAAGTCGGTCGTCTCGCACCGGTCGATTTCTCGGCGATGGAAGAGGCGGAAGAGTCGGATGAAGAGGTCGTCTTCGGGGTCAACAAGATCGAAGACTTCAACCAGAAGCAGCTCGTCGACTTGTACGCCTGCGTCGAGTGCGGACGCTGTACGAACGTCTGCCCGGCGACCGGTACCGGCAAGATGCTGTCGCCGATGGATCTCATCGTCAAACTGCGCGACCATATGAACATGAAAGGGGCCGCCATCACCCGGAAGTCGCCGTGGGCGCCGGCGCTCTTGTTCCAAAATACGCAAGGCGCGGAGATCGCCGCGGCCGCGATGGATGGGAACATGCTCGTCGCCGACGAGTTGATCGGCAACGTCATCACGGAAGAAGAGATTTGGGCGTGCACGACGTGCCGCAACTGTGAAGACCAATGCCCGGTCATGAACGAGCACGTCGACAAGATCATCGACCTTCGTCGTTATCTCGTCATGATGGAAGGGAAGATGGACCCGGAAGCGCAGCGCACGGTCGCCAACATCGAACGTCAAGGCAACCCGTGGGGGATGAACCGGAAAGAGCGCGAGAACTGGCGCAAAGACACGGAACTCGTCATCCCGACGGCGAAAGAAAAGAAGAAGGCGGGCGAAGAGTTCGAATTCCTCTTCTGGGTCGGGGCGATGGGCTCATATGACAGCCGCAGCCAAAAAGTCGCCCAGAGCTTTGCGAGCGTCTTGAACAAGGCCGGCGTCTCGTTCGCTATCCTCGGCAACGAAGAGAAGAACTCGGGCGACACGCCACGCCGCATCGGGAACGAGCTGTTGTTCCAAGAGCTCGCCGAGGCGAACATAAAGCTGTTCGAGAAGTACGGCGTCACGAAAATCGTCACGGTCGACCCACACGCGTACAACACGTTTAAAAACGAGTATCCGGACTTCGGCCTCACTGGTGTGAAAGTGTATCATCACACCGAGCTCCTCGCCGAACTGCTCGACACGGGGCGCGTCAAACCGGACTTCGCCGTGAATGAACGGGTCGTCTATCACGATTCGTGCTATCTCGGTCGCTATAACGGCATCTATGACGCACCACGCTTCGTCTTGGAGCGCATCCCGGGCGTCGAACTCGTCGAGGCGGCCCGGAACCGTGAGAACGGGATGTGTTGTGGGGCCGGTGGCGGTCTCATGTGGCAAGAAGAGAAAGTCGGCACGCGCGTCAACGTCGCACGGACGGAGCAATTACTTGAAACGAAACCGACCGTCATCGGATCGGCCTGCCCGTATTGCTTGACGATGCTCTCAGACGGGACGAAAGCGAAAGAAGTCGATGAGACGGTCGGTACGTTCGACGTCGTCGAACTGCTCGATCGTTCACTCGCTCCGCTCGAAGTACCCGAACCGCTCGTCCAATAAATTAGTGACCCGCTTCCGTATGCTGGAGCGGGTCTTTTTAGTTTCGATGACGCGAAATATCGGAATAAGAAAGGAGATACATTTAGCAGAGGAAGTGAGCGTATGGTTGAAATGATGACGGACAACGAGATCGCCTTGGCCATCATCCAAGCGTTGAAAGACGGAAGACGCACCGAGTTCCAGGAAATCGTGGACGAGCTCCAGCCGTATGACGTCGCCCAACAGTACAAGCTGTTGCCGGGTAAGCATCAAAATAAGTTCTTGCTTTACTTGACGCTCGAACAGATGACCGACATGATTCAAGAACTCGACCAGACGACACGGCTCCAGGTATTGCACCGGCTCGGGTTCGAACGGACGTCCGAGGTGCTCGACTTGATGGAGAATGATGAAGTCACGTCGTTCATGTCCGAACTTGACCCAGAACGTGTCGAGGAACTATTGTCGGAGATGAAGCTTGAGGAATCGAGCGTCGTCCAAAACATGATGACGTACCCGGAAGAGACGGCCGGTCGGCTCATGAACAACCGGTTCGTCTGGATTCCGGAACACTATTCGATTCGGCAAGCCGTCGACAAGTTAAAAGACTTCGCGGCACTCGCCGAGTATTTGAACTATTTATATGTCGTCGATGCCGATAAACGGCTCCTGGGCGTTATCTCGTACAAGGATTTGATTTTGGCCGACATCGATGACGCCGTCGCCGACGTCATGTACAAACGTGTCGTCAAAGTCGATGTCATGACCGACCAAGAAGAAGTCGCCAAACTGATTAACCGGTACGACTTCATCTCGATACCGGTCGTCGAGGATGGCGACCGGCTCGTCGGCATCATCACGGTCGATGACGTGCTCGATATCGTCATCCAAGAAGCGAACGAGGACATCGAGAAGCTGTCGGCTTCCGGTAAGGCGATTGATTTCGACACGAAACCGCTCGTCGCCGCCTATCGCCGCTTGCCGTGGCTCATCTTGCTCTTATTCATCGGTTTGATTTCAGGCAGCATCATCGACGGGTTCTCCGGCACGCTCGAACAAGTCGTCGCGCTCGCGTTCTTCATGCCGATGATTGCCGGGATGACGGGGAACACGGGGACGCAATCGCTCGCCGTCGTCGTAAGGGGTCTTGCGACGCGTGATTTGACGTTCCGCCAAGTCGTCGCGCTCATCTTCCGTGAGTTGTGGGTCGGTGTCATCATCGGTGTCACGTGTGCCATTTTAATCGCCGTCATCGCGTTCGTCTGGCAAGGGAGCTGGACACTCGGTTTCGTCGTCGGCAGCTCGCTCCTCGCGACGCTCATCATCGGGACGCTCGCCGGGACGATTATCCCGCTCATCCTATACAAGTTGAACGTCGACCCGGCCGTCGCATCCGGACCACTCATCACGACAATCAATGACATCTTGTCGCTCCTCATCTATTTCGGGGTGGCGACCGCCTTCTTGGCGCGACTCATGTGAAAACACCCGGACAACGGTCGAGGGCACTGAAAAACTTCAAATGTTTTTGAACAGAGGAGCGTCGTCCCGGAAGGGATGGCGCTCCTCTGTTTTCATCGCCCTTCAGCCGCCCTGTCCGGCACGCCGCTTTCCTGGGGGCGGGCGTCGAGCCGCATCGCGACGTCGTCGCTGCTGGGTCTCGCCTTGCCCGCTGATTCCCCGGGAGTCGGCGTGCCCTCGGGCGGCGCTGTACGCGCCTGACATTCCGGACTATACTGGCTGTAACCAACCAATCTGGAGGCGATCCCGATGATGCCTGACCTGCCCAACATGCCGCCGAGCCCGTATGCGGCCCTCTATGACCTGTTGATCCCGGCCGATGACGAACTGCGGCTCATCCACGACCTCGTCCCGTTCGATTTCATCACCGAGTTGCTCGAGGACACGTATTGCCACGACAACGGTCGGATGGCCGTCCATCCTGTCCGGATGTTCAAATATCTGTTCCTGAAGGCGCACTCGAACCTATCGGACGTCGACCTCGTCAGACGGGCGAAGACCGATCTCGCCTACAAATATTTTCTGGACCTGGCACCGGAGGATGACGTCATCAACCCCTCCTCGCTCACGAAGTTCCGCCGTCAGCGTATGGACGACGACGAGCTGCTCGACAAGTTGATCGGGCACACGGTCGAGGTCGCGAAAGGGATGGGGCTGCTCAAGGGACGGACATTGATCGTCGACGCGACCCATTCACGGGCCCGATACGGGCAGAAGCCGATCGGGAAGGCGATCATCGAGGAGGCGAAGGGACTCCGTCATGCGTGCTACAAAGAAACCAAGAACGCGAAGGGGCGCTTTCCGGAGAAGGTGGACGAGTCGGACATCGACCAGCTCCTCTCGTATGCGCTCGCCGTCGCAGAGACCGTCGAGACCGGGATGCCCGAGCTGATGTTTCGCGAGCACATCCGAGACCAGGTGAACCGGGTGCGTGAGCTAGCGGAGGATGCGCATGTCGAGCTGCAGGTGTCCAAAGACAGC
>NZ_JNAA01000011.1:0-22943 GCF_000696055.1 Exiguobacterium sp. AB2 | reverse complement strand
TCAAACTGATCGCGACAGGCTTCGGTGAAGCCCCGATTGCCATCAACCAAGTGAAGCAGCTCGTCGATCCGACGGCGCGTCACCCACAACATTCGACCTCGGTATTTGCCGGGAAATAAGTAATTCGGCCCCTCATTGATTGATGGAGGGCACTGAAAAACTTCAAATTATTTTAAGCAGAGGAGCGTCGTCCCGGATGGGATGACGCTCCTCTACTTTCATTGCCATTCGAGCCGCCCTGTCCGGCACGCCGCTTTCCTGGGGGCGGTCAGCGAGCCGCATCGCGACGATGTCGCTGCTGGGTCTCGCCTTGCCCGCTGTTCCCCCGGGAGTCGTCGTGCCCTCAGGGCGACACTGTACGTCATCCCCCTTCCGGACTATACTGGCTGTAACCAAAAATCCTGGAGGCGATTTCGATGATGCCTGACCTACCAAACATGCCGCCGAGCCCTTATGTGGCGCTCTACGATCTATTGATTCCAGCCGATGAGAGGCCGTTTTTTCATTTGCGAATCGTTTGGATGATGACCCGGTCGATCCAATCATCAAGTTTCGTGAAAACGAAGCCCGCCTTTTTCGCCTCGGCAATCGACATGTAATAGTCGACGTCCGTGTCGTAAGGCGAAGATTCCCCGTCTTTGATGATATGAACCGGCTTGTCGAGATGCTGACCGATTCGCTCCATGAGCGCCCCCATCGAGATGATCCCCTCGCTCGCCGCATTGAACGGCCCGGTCACGTTCGCCCGGCCGACCCATTCCAAGAAAGCGGCCGCTTCAAAACTTGAGATGAAGCCCATTTTCGCCTCCGGACGATGGAGGACGATCGGCTCTTCCCGGCGAATCGCATCGACGTAAAACTTGAGGCGGTCCGTATAGTCGTCAGGACCGAGCACAATCGGGAGCCGGACGGTCGCGACCGGGAATGAGGCCCGGTTGAAGAAGTACGATTCCGCCTCCCGCTTCCCTTGACCGTAATCGTGCTCGGCATCGAGATGATAGTCGTAATGGAGCGGGTTGAAGTCACTCTCCTTCAGCTCGGCGCCGGGTGCGTACACGGACATCGTCGACGTGAGCACGTACTTCCCGACTTGGTCCATGAACGCATCGGCTGCGATTTTCGCCTGATAGGGCGTGAAACAGATGTTGTCGTACACAAGGTCGTAACGTTCCCGTGACAAGTCTTTCATCGTCGCCACCGATTGACGGTCCCCTTTGATGGAGCGGATGCCTTCCGCCTCCGGCACTTGCAGTTGCCCTCGCGTCACAATCGTCACGTCGTCTCCCGCCTCTGCCAATCGAAGCGCCAGCCGTTTACCAAAATAGCGCGATCCACCGAAAATCAGTACTTTTCTCATCCTCCCTGCCCCCTTTTCATCCTTCTGTCTCCAATATTCCCGTTCATTTCCTTGGAATAACCTACGAACAAAAAAAGGTCGCAGACGTATGTCTGCAACCTCCCCGTTTAGCAATCTCCTGGTGTCCCGGCGTTCGTCGCCGTCCGGAAACTCGAACCGCAACCGCACGTCGCGATGGCGTTCGGGTTCTTAATCGTGAATCCACCACCGAGCATCGACTGCTTATAGTCAATCTCGAGCCCGTCGACGACTCCATGGTCGGCCTCGGCGACGATGACGCGGACCCCGTGATGGTCGAACTGGACGTCCTTGTCCGTCTTTTCCTCGTCGAATCCCATCCCGTATGACAGACCGGTACACCCACCGCCTTGTACTTTGATCCGTAAATACTGTCCATCGGGGCGTTCGGTCTGCTTCATCATATCGATGACCTGAAGCGCCGCTGATTCTGTCAAATGAATCATCTGAACTCCTCCTTCATTATCTTAATCTCAAGTCAACTCGCTTGAGATTTTGTGGATTATCTTGTATAACTAAACTGTAACAAAAAAATTAAATCGTTCCATCTTCGGGGCAGGGTGAAATTCCCGACCGGCGGTATTGAAGACAAGTTCTTCTCAGCCCGTGAGCGAGCAAGGCGTTGCTTGCTGATTTCGTGAGATTCGAAAGCCGACAGTATAGTCTGGATGGGAGAAGATGGCGGCATCCGACCGATATTCGGATGTTTTCTTTGACGTGGTCTTTTCCGCGACGGGAAACATCTATTTCGTATGCGCGTAAACTCTCCCGATTGTTATGATGCAATCGGGTTTTTCTATGCGACGGGTGCCATTCATCAAGGAGCGACAAAAGGAGAGATTTTGATGAAAACAACGCGCAACAAACGATTGACTACACTGGTGACGTTATCGATGCTCGGGGCGATCTCATTCGTACTGATGCTCTTTAACTTCCCGCTGCCTTTCCTACCACCGTTCCTAAAAGTGGACTTCAGTGACATCCCAGCGCTCGTCGCCGGTATCGTCTTCTCGCCACTCGCAGGCGTCGTGGTCGTCGCTCTAAAAAACGTCCTTTATTATGTCTTTAACGGTGGCGGCGTTCCGGTCGGTGAACTTGCAAACTTCTTCGCAGGTGTCGCCTTCATGTATCCGGTCGCTTGGTTCTACCATAAACGTAAAACGAACAAAGCGCTCGCTTCAGGTCTTCTTGCCGGAACGATCACGATGGCGCTCAGCTTGGCAATCTTGAACTATTTAATCATCTTACCGGCATACGCGTTCTTCTTCGGGATGGCTGAGATGGCCGATCCGGCTGTGAAGACAAACCTCGTCCTTTATGGAATCTTGCCGTTCAACCTCATTAAAGCGTTGTTGATTACAGCATTGTTCGTCCCGCTCTTCATTAAACTGAAGCCGTGGATTGAACGCCAGCGCATGCAACTTCAGGCTTAATGCGAAAAGCACCTAGAAATAGGTGCTTTTTTGTATGGTTACGCTATGCTTAAGGAAGAATAGGAGGGAATCAATTGAAGACGATTGAAGAGGTCACTCAATTTTTAGAAAATGATTCAGAATTAAAGCGTCTCCTGAAAGATGTCGCTTCCCTCGAACTACCCGACTGGTGGATTTGTGCCGGATACGTCCGGTCGAAGATTTGGGATGACGTTCACGGTTATCTAACACCGACGGCGACCGAGGACGTCGATGTCATCTATTTTGACCGTTCTCAAATTGACGAGGCAATCGAAAAAGAATACGAGGCACAACTACACGGCCTGTCCCCGAACGTCCCATGGTCGGTCAAAAACCAAGCGCGGATGCATCTGGTCAATCAATTGCCACCCTATGAGTCGGCAATCGACGCCTTGGCCCATTTCCCCGAGACCGTCACCGCCATCGGGGTCAGCCTCGATGCGAACGGCCGCTTGATCGTGGCCGCGCCTCACGGTGTTGACGACATCATCGAATTGAGGCTGCGACCGACCCCAGCCTTTACGGACGGCTCCCCCCATCATCACATCTATCGTGCCCGGATTCAGAAAAAGAATTGGCAAGCCACTTGGCCGAGACTCCAAGAAGTGGATGTATCTCGTCACGGATGCTAGAACCCGACCACCTTTTTACGGTCGGGTTTTGCTATTCATTCATCTACACTAAAAAAAGTGACCACCGAAGTGATCACTCTGAGTATATCGTGTTTGATTAGAGAAGCAGACCAGCAAGCGTGGCTGACATCAAGTTGGCAAGCGTACCTGCGAGAATCGCGAGGACACCCATCCGCGCGATGTCACCGCGACGGTTTGGCGCCATACCACCGAGACCACCGAGGAGGATCGCGAGCGACGAGATGTTGGCGAATCCACAGAGTGCGAACGCCGTCATGGCTTCTGTACGAGCTGAAAGCTCACCTGTGCCAATGATTGGTGCGAACTCAGAGAAGGCAACGAACTCGTTCAAGACAAGTTTTTGTCCAAGGAAGCTACCGAACTGAACCGCATCTGCCCACGGAACACCAATGACGAATGCGAGTGGAGCAAACACGTAACCAAGAATCAATTGAACCGTAAGGTCACCGAATCCGAACAAGCCACCGATTCCACCGAGAATCAAGTTGACGAGTGCAATCAATGAAACGAAGGCGAGAAGCATCGCACCGACGTTCAAGGCGAGGAAGAGACCGTCCGAGGCACCGCGTGCGGCCGCATCGACGAAGTTCGCTGCTTTGTTCTCTTCATCTTCCGCGATTTCGATGTTGTCATCCGGCTCATCCGTCTCAGGAACGATGATTTTTGCGAACATGAGACCTGCTGGAGCAGCCATGAAGCTCGCTGCGAGCAAGTACTCGAGCGGTACACCGAGGGCGGCGTATCCTGCGAGAACCGAACCGGCAACCGATGCGAGACCACCGACCATAACGGCGAAGAGCTCCGATTGTGTCATCGTCGGAAGATAAGGCTTGATGACGAGTGGCGCTTCCGTTTGACCGACGAAAATGTTCGCCGTTGCTGAGAGCGACTCTTTACGTGATGTGCCGAGTGCTTTCGCAAGGGCTGTACCGAGAATACGGATGACCCACTGCATGACACCGACGTAGTAAAGAAGTGCGATGAGTGAGGACATGAAGACGACAATCGTCAAGACTTGGAAGGCGAAGACGAAGTTGTCACCTCCGACGGCAGTACCGAAGACGAAGCTAATTCCGGCATTCGCCGTATTCAAGACTTTTTGAACGCCTCCTGAAATCCATTCTAACGCGTTACGTCCAGCTGATGTGAAGAGGACGAGGAACGCGAACGTAAACTGTACCGCGAAAGCGGCAATGACAGTGCGCCATTTGATGGCTTTACGGTTGGTTGAAAAGATGTAAGCGATTCCAATTAGTGCCAAAATACCAACCACGCTCATGATATTCATTGGTGTTGTGCTCCTTTCATATTAAGAAAAGCTATTATTTGTGTCATACCCGAAACAAGATGTGTCCTACCGTTTGAAACGCTTTCTTTTTTTGATGTTAAACGTCAGACAACCTACATTCGAACCTCTTTGAATATAACAGACCGTTTTTAAAAAAGCAACGGGTCAAAAAGAAAAAAGTTTGAAGAAACTCCAAACTTTTTACCATGCCATCTCTTCGATTTTTTCATATACGTTCGTCACGAGTTCTTCGGGCGTCTCTCCCGTCACGACCTCTCCATCGACGAGACAAAACAAGTCGAGCGCACAGACGCCGCAATAGCCGGTACAACCGTACTCGACGACGTCGAGGTCAGGGTCGCTTTCGAGCTTGGCGCGGGCGATTTGAGAGCCCATCGCTAAGTTCGAGGCACAGAACTCGATGATTGGATTCATCATTGCTTTCACCGTCTTTCTTTCCTATAGAATCAGGAAAATGGTTCTTCTACGGCAGATTATAACATGATACAGTTAAAGAGTAACAAAGGGGGATTTTTATGCGCAAATTAGTCGTCTTAGGGGGCGGTTACGGGGGAATGCGTGTCATCGAACGTGTGCTCAGCCATCAGCTGAACGACATCTCGATCACACTCGTCGATCGACTGCCTTATCATGGGTTAAAAACAGAGTATTATGCATTGGCCGCTGGAACGGTATCAGACCGTGACATCCGGGTCGACTTCCCAGAAGGAATCGACTACATATACGGCCAAGTAACCGACATCGACACGACAGACAAGATGGTACTCCTTGCAAGCGGGGAAAAAGTTCCGTATGACGACCTCGTCATCGGGCTTGGCTGTGAGGACAAATACCATAACGTGCCCGGTGCAGCCGAATTCACGTATAGCATCCAAACGCTCGAAGAATCACGGAAGACGCAACAGGCCATCAACGGACTGTCGCCCGGTTCTGTCGTCTCGATCGTCGGGGCCGGACTGTCGGGCGTCGAGCTCGCCAGTGAGCTCCGGGAAAGCCGTCCGGATTTGACCGTCCGTCTCTTCGACCGCGGTCCTTCTGTCTTGTCGTTCTTATCGAATCGCGTCTCGATGTACGTCCAGACCTGGTTCGAAGACCACGGCGTCGACGTGATCAACAACGCCAACATCACGCGTGTCGATGCGGACGGGCTATGGAATCACGACGACCTCTTCGCCTCAGACCTGATTGTCTGGACGGCCGGTATTCAACCGGTCGCCGTCGTCCGCAATCAAGGATGGGAGCTCGACGGCGGTGGCCGTGTCAAGTTGACGCCGCATCATCACGTCCCGGAAGCGCCGGACGTCTTCATCGTCGGGGATAACGCGAGCCTGCCTTACGCCCCTTCCGGTCAATTGGCAGAGGCACAGGCCGAGCAAATCGTCCAAGTGTTGCTCTGCAAATGGAAAGGCGTGGCATATCCCGACTTGCCAGCGATCAAACTCCGTGGGACGCTCGGTTCGCTCGGAAAGAAAGCCGGCTTCGGCGTCTTCATGGGCAAACAATCGCTCACTGGGAAAGTGGCGCGGTTACTCAAGTCAGGCATTCTCTGGAAGCATAAAGTCATTAAATAAATACAAACCAAAAACAAAGAAGCAGCGAGCGCTGCTTCTTTGTTTTTTAAAACCGCTTTGCCGTATCATTCAATTCCAACGATGAGTCTGCAATTTGCGCGGTCGCTCGTCTCAATTCAGCAATTACGTCGACAATCTCACTGATGTCCATAGCAAGCTGTGCCATTTGTCCATCTGCTAATTCGGAAGCTTCTGAAATATGACGGAATGTATTATTGATTTCATTCATCCGTTTCATTGTCAACTGCATTTGACTTTCAGTGAGTATAACACGCTTCGAAGTCTCATCCATCCGCTTAGTCAATCGTTGAACCAAATCGCTGACTTGTTCTGCTGATTCTTTTGATTGAGTCGCCAAATGCCTGACCTCTGTCGCGACAACATGAAACCCTTTGCCTTGTTCACCCGCACGCGCAGCTTCAATCGCCGCGTTCAGACTAAGCATGTTCGTTTGGTTGGCGATTCGCTTAACAGCGTCTGCAATGACAACAATGTCCCCGGTCAACTCTTCTAATTTTCGAATATCTTTCGCAGATACCGTCAGTTCATCTGCAATCTCCCCTAAAGCACTCGACTCTTTCTGAATCGCGAGTTTTCCGATATCTGAAGACGCACGCATCGTCTTCAATTTTTCCGTGGTCAAACCGCTCGATTTCTCCATTTCAAGTGCACGATCGTTCACTAATTGATAGTTAGCCATAACCTCTTCTGTCATACCTGCCAAATCTTCACTCGCTTTTTGAACAGCTCGGGTGACTTCAAACTTGATCTCTTCAATCTCATGTCGCACGTTCTCTGCCTCATCATCAAACATCTCTAACACGATTTGTTGTTCAAAGTTGAATATTTTAGAGACAGCGACAATAAGCTTAATCTTTGACTCATTTTCTAGTTGCTCCGCTTGAATCGCCAACACGATATTCTCAAAGATTTTTTGGAAGGCCGCAATATACCATTTGCCTTGTAGCCCAATCAAGTGGTGACGTTTTGCGATTGCTAACCGCTTGCGAATATACTCTTCATTCAAAATCCCTTCGAACATCTCCCCTATATGGTTTGAAAGTGTCAGTTTCAAGCGATCAGACGAGGAGTGACGTTGAATCATATCTCGCATCTCTTCAATTTTTTCAAGTTCCTCATAAAATACGTGGACTAAAGTCGGGGTCAATGCTTGGAGTTCTTTTCGATATGTTCTCAATAGCGCTAAATCATCCATCTCGAGTCGAATGAGTTGTCGTTGAACCTCCATCTTGTCACTTAACTCAATGACAACAAACGGTAGTTCGTGCATTGGTTGTAAGGAAATCGTGCTTGGCTTTTGTTTCAAGAACATGTAAATTCCCCCTTTAGTGTATATATCGTATTAATTTATTGAATGTTTAAAGCTAGGTTATTTTTTTCCCAACATATTTAAAATGCCTATAACCGCAAGAATTATATGATGTTTCCCATGCGAAATTTCGATTCATCAATGTGACAAAAGTCCTGAACCGATGTCCCCGTTTCCACATTTTTAATATTCAGAATATTGATACAATTGACATCTACATCCCAATGGAAATCCTTGTTACATTATGGACACGGCAAACAACATGCGTCGCTCGTCGCCTCATCAGACCGGCGGACGCGTCAAAAACGCCTACATAACCTAAAGGGGGAACCACATTGAAGAAGAAAAAACTTTGCAGTACCGTCCTGGCCTCGCTCCTCGTCTTGTCATCTGCTCCACAAGTCGCGGATGCATCTAGCGACAACGGGAAAGAACGTGTCATCGTCGTATTCAAGGATTCGGCCAAGAAGAACCCGCTCTCGATTCCTGGACTCGAAGTTCGTCAGCAATACGCGAACATTCCGGCCGCGGCGCTCGAAGTGCCGAAAGCTGCACTTAATGGCTTGAAGAACAACCCGAACATCGCCCACGTCGAAGTCGACCAAACGGTTCAAATCGAAAACCAGACACAAGACTGGGGCATTCCAAAACTTAAAGCGCCGGCCGCTTGGCAAAGTGGATTCACCGGGAAAGGCGTCAAAATCTCCGTCGTCGATACCGGCATCTCGGCACACCCTGACTTAACGATTTCGGGCGGTGCCTCGTTCAGTAGCGTGACGAGCTCATACGCCGATGACAACGGTCACGGGACTCACGTTGCCGGAATTATCGCCGCTCGCAACAACAACATCGGAACGGTCGGAATCGCCCACGAAGCGAGTATCTATGCCGTCAAAGCACTTGAAGCAAACGGTAGCGGTAGCTTATCGAGTATCATCGCCGGAATCGACTGGTCGATCTCGAATCAAATGGATATCATCAACTTGAGCTTAGGTACGACGAGTCACTCGTCAACACTTCAACAAGTCGTCGACCGCGCCAACAACGCCGGCATCCTCGTCGTTGCTGCTGCCGGGAACAACGGACGCGCAGACGGAACAGGCGACCTCGTCAACTACCCGGCTCGTTACAGCTCAGCCATCGCGGTCGCAGCGACGGATATCAACAACAACCGCGCCTCGTTCTCAGCGACAGGTAGTGCGGTCGAAGTCGCAGCTCCAGGTGTGAACATCAACTCGACGCTTTACAATGGCGGCTACGGTCCATTGAGCGGTACATCGATGGCGACACCTTACGTCGCGGGTAACTTGGCGCTCATGAAACAAGCGTATCCTTCGCTCTCAGCATCGCAACTCCGCACACGCTTGTCGCAAGACGTCATCGATCTCGGTCCGACTGGTCGCGACACGTGGTTCGGTAACGGGCTCGTTCAAGCTCCAGCTTCTGGCGGCACATCGCAACCAGTTCAAGCGCTCGCGACGACAGTCACAACGTCAAAAGCAACGTACACTGCCGGTGAACAAGTCTCGATCTCATCGACGGTTCGCGATGCGAACGGTCAAGCTGTCGCCAACGCGGACGTCCGCGTGACGGTCACGCAACCGAACGGCGCGACGTTAACAGGGACAGGCAAGACGGCAGCGAACGGTTCGATCACGTTCACGCTCTCGACGACATCTTCTTCACAAAAAGGTACGTATCAAGTGAAATCAGACGCGACGCTCTCAGGCTACACGGCCGGTTCGGCGACGACGTCATTCCAGCTCCGTTAAAAAAGAGTCGGTCGCGTCCCTTGGACACGTCCGACTCTTTTTACGCTTGGTCGATGGCAGCATACACTTTCCGCAACTGGACGACCCCTTCGTCCACGACTTCCCCATTCAGGAGCACGAGCGGATAAAACCATTCATCTTGTTTGAGTGCCTCAGAAAACTCATCCTCGACCGTCTCGAAATCGATATATTCGAACTCGAAATGATGCTCTGGATACTTGCGGCCGAGTGCACTTTGCAACCATTCGTACGTTTCAATCGAACTCGGTGCCCCGACGCAACTCGCACATCGGACTTCAGTCCCATATACTGTGATTTTCATGGCGATTCCCCCTCTTGTTTCTTATTATACAAAACGCGTTCCCGATGCAGGGATGGAAACGCTCAGCGTTAATGATTGAGAAACAATCTCAAACTTGCTAGAATGAAAGGGAACCAGAAAGGGGTAGATACCATGGAAATGTTCGATCAAGTCCAAGAAGTACTCGATAAATTACGCCCGTTCTTGCTTCGCGACGGCGGTGACGTAGAACTCGTCGATGTAGAAGAAGGCATTGTCAAACTCCGTTTGATGGGTGCTTGCGGCAGCTGCCCGTCTTCGACCATCACATTGAAAGCCGGCATTGAGCGCGCGCTCATCGAAGAAGTGCCTGGCATCGTCGAAGTCGAACAAGTATTCTAAACAAAAAGGGAGACGTGTGTCATCCCTTTTTTTCGTGCATCCACTCATCTAAACTCTCGACCATGTAGGTCGGGAGTTTTTCTTGTTCCCGGATGAACGCCGGTCCGTGGACGCCTGAGTTGACGTGAAGCGTCCGAATCCCGCCGTTAATGCCGAACAAGATGTCCGTATGGTAGTTGTCGCCGACCATGACGACGTGTTCTTTCGAGAGCCCGATCATCTCCAAGGCGATATCGACCATGACCGGTTCCGGCTTTCCGATGAAGAACGGCTCTTTCTCTGTCGTGACCGCGAGCACGGACGTGAGCGCCCCGTTCCCCGGTAAGAAGCCGCGTTCGGTCGGAATCGCGACGTCTCCGTTCGTCGAGATGAAGCGCGCCCCGCTTCGAATCGCGAGCGCCCCCTTGGCCAGCTTCTCATACGTGATGTGACGGTCTAACCCGATCACGACGTAATCCGCTTTCGGCTCATCCGTTATTACGAAACCTCGCTCTTCAAGCGCGATGCGGAGCCCGTCTTCGCCAATCATGTAAACCGTCGCCCCCGGCGTCATCTTCTCGATATAACGTGCCGTCGCCATCGCACTCGTCAACACGTGCTCCGGGGTCACATGGACGCCCATCTTGACGAGCTTGTCCGCGACTTGGGCCGGCGTCATCGAGGCGTTGTTCGTCACGAACAAGTACGGGAACCCCGTCTCCTCAAGTCGGTTCACGAAATCGACGGCCGCTTGAATCGGGTCCGTCCCCGCATACATCGTCCCGTCTAAATCAAATAAATAGCCTTTAATCGTCTCCATCCAATCACTCGCTTTCTGGTAGAAATGCCGACACCGGCCCGAGCTCGACTTCAAGATAGCGTCGGACCTGTTCCGGGAACGCTCGGAAGTCCTCAAGTGAGGACGCGACCCAGTCATCAAACCTCGCGCTGTCGGACGTGACGAACTCGCGGACGTAGTAGGCGCGTAATGCCACCAACGACTTGGTCGCCTCTGCGGTCGTCGCATCGAGCACTCGCTCGTCGAGCAAGATGTCGACGATATCCTCGTAACTCCCCGGATCACGCATGATGAACCCGTCAATCATCGAGTTCCCGACGTCAATGACGCCTTCCATCAAGTGGACGGCGAGCCGTTCCTTTGCCAGTTCGACCGTGAACGCGTCCCCGACGAGTCCATCGATTCGGTCGAGCATCGATTCCATATGGGCCAATGTCGCATTGATTTTTTCTCTATTCACAAAATACATTCGAATCCCCCCTGTCCCTTATCATAATCTTTTTTGAAGAACGAGAAAAGAAACTCCCCTATTTACATCATTTCTTTTATTGTGATACACTAATCCACGGATAAACACTTTAATTAGTATGTCACATTAAATAGATATCACGTGGAGGGTACAACACTATGGAACGAGAATTAGCGTTAGAAATCGTACGGGCAACAGAAGCAGCCGCACTCGCCTCATCAAAATGGATCGGTCGCGGTCAGAAGAACGAAGCTGACGACGCCGCGACGTCGGCGATGCGAGAAGTACTCGGCACGGTCAACATGGATGCGACAGTCGTCATCGGCGAAGGTGAACTCGATGAGGCGCCAATGCTCTATATCGGCGAGCGTCTCGGGACGACGTTCGGTCCTGAAGTCGACATCGCTGTCGATCCGCTCGAAGGGACGTCGATTGTCGCCAAAGGCCTCGGAGACGCGATGGTCGTCATCGCCGTCGCCGATAAAGGCGCCCTCCTCCACGCGCCAGATATGTATATGGACAAACTCGTCGTCGGACCGAACTTGAAAGGGAAAGTCTCGCTCGACGAACCGCTCGAATCGATCATCGAGAAGGCCGCCTTGTATAACGGAAAACGAATCGAGGAAGTGACGGTCATCATGCAGGACCGGGACCGTCATGAGCATTTGCGACAAGCGGCCATTCAGATGGGCGCCCGCGTCAAATTGTTCGAAGATGGTGACGTATCGGCTGGAATCGCTGCAGCCGTCAAATCGAACCCGATCGATATTTTCATCTCGACGGGCGGCGCACCGGAAGGCGTCATCACGGCAGCGGCCGTCAAAGCGCTCGGTGGCGATATGCAAACTCGCCTGCACCCGATGAACGAAGAAGAGACGGCACGCGTCATCTCGATGGGGATTGAAGACCCGCTCCAATTGCTCACACTCGATGACCTTGTCAAGAGCGATGATTGCATCTTCGCCGCAACCGGTGTCACGACCGGTGAACTGCTCGACGGCGTCAAGTTCTTGACGGACGACATCGTCGAGACGACGTCGCTCGTCATGCGCTCGAAGACGAAGACGATTCGTAAAGTCGTCGCTGAGCATACGCTCTCACTCAAACCCTATCTGCAGAAGCAACCAGTGAACGTCTAATCAATCTGCTTTGAACCCTGTATGGCCTCTCCCTTTGTAAGGGGACGCCATACAGGTTTTTTTCTGGTCGAACGCGTTTCACTGGCAATCACCTCACAAAAAAGATGGCCCCGGAGCAAGACCGGAGCCACCTGATTTGATTGGATTGAGGAATCGTTTACGATATTCGTTATGAGCCTGTATCTCGGTCACCAATCCGAGTCGTTGAATCTTGCGCTGTCTGGATTTCTCCTTTACTAAGCAAGAATGCCGAGACGAGCGCCGTGATCGGAATGGCGAGCACGAGACCGATACTCCCAGCAAGCGTCCTCAGGATTTCCACACTGTACAGTTCCATATGGATTAATTGACCGAAAGGATATTCATACGCATTCATCAGTAAGAGAATCGGCAAGGAGGCCCCGACATAAGCGAGAATCAACGTGTTCGCCATCGTACCCATGATGTCCCCGCCTACGTTCATTCCGGACTTGAACAGGTCTTTATACGTCGCGTGTTGATTGTTTCGTTTGATTTCCTCAAGCGATGAGGCAATCGAAATCGCGACATCCATGACGGCACCGAGCGCCCCGATGATGATCCCAGCGAGCAAGAGGCCGGATAAATCAATCGCGTTTTCTGAATCAAGCATGCCGAGCATGATTTCTTCCTCCCCATGAAAACCGGACAGTTTCATCAGACTCATGAATAGAAAAGAAATCAAAGCTGCCGCACCTAATCCGCCGACCGTTCCGGTAATCGCAGCAATCGTTTTCCAGGAAATACCACTTACGATCACGAACGTTAGCGTCGTGACGATGGCGCCGGTAACAAGAACGAGCATTACCGGATTATACCCTTCTAACAAATATGGAATCATAAACTTGAAGAGAATAAAGACGGTCAGCCCTAACGTAATGACCGACTTAAGACCTTTCATTTTCCCAAAGAGGAGTAACAGCGCGATGAATAACCCACCTAGAAGGTAGGTCGGCACATCCCTCGTGTAACCGATTGGGTAAGCGCGCGTGATTTCACCATTTTCGATTTGAAGTCCGACGGTAATGCGGTCCCCTTCCTTAAACCAAAAATTGCTGTTCGCAAAATACGTGTCGACATAATTGAAGCCTTCAATCTCGATTTCCTGGCCTTTGTACTCACCAGATAAGATCTCGACATTTAATAGCTGATACTCTCGTTCCTCTTGTGTTATTTCCTCTATTTCTGTCCTCTCTTCAACGACTTCAAGGACGCGGGCAGTTGTATTGACGGTATCTGGCATCTCATACACCATTTCCTCTTCGCCTGGGTTCATCGGTGGTGGCGTGTAGCTTGCGAAGACAGAAGACGGAATCAGTAGAAGCGCAAAAATCATGAGGGTGACGAATCTAAACATGTTATTTCTTTCTCCTTTTTGTGCAATCAACATGACAACAATGAAAATATATTATAGCATAGGAGTATGTTGATTCATCTCATATCTTCATTTTTATATTGAACTGTAATATAAAAGGATCGGTTGTCTATTGATGCCACGTTAACGGATACGAATGGTATACGAGGATTCACCATTACAAAAAGCGACCGTCCCTCGGTACAAGGGTCAGTCGCTTTCATCAAACGATTTAGAATCCAGTCGGGCCATCCGTCGAATGGTCCGTCATGAATTGTGATTCCGGGTGTTGCTCTTGTTGAATCGACTCGTAGAACGTTGCGTACGCCGTCGAGAAGTACGGATAGATGAACAAGAATCCGATTCCGAGCGTCAAAATTCCGGCGAAGAACCAACCGATGAACGACAAGACGAGTTTGAACGCTTCCATCTTGTGTCCATCCATCAAACGGCGCGACTCTGTGATTGCTTCGAGCGCAGACAGTTCCGGCTGATCACGCAACAAGTAATACGTGAGCGAGTAAGAGAACGATTTGATGATCCCTGGAACTACTAGTAATAAGGACCAAAGGAAAATGAAGATTCCCATCAAGATCGGTGCGAGAACGTGTTTCACGTAACTGTTACGAAACGGTGCGAACAATGTCGAGATGACGGGCTTATTCCCGCGTGATACGTCTTGCGCAATCCACGACCAGCCGATTGAAAGCGGCGCAATCAATAGCGATAAGACGAGCGAGACAAACGTGAGAATCGTCTCATTCGTCGTCGGCACCGTATCCGGGTCGACCGGGGGCGAAAAGAATTGTGGAATGGCGTTCAGCGCCGTAAACACAATTAAGATTCCGGCAAGAAGCCACCATTTCCCTGCCAACATGTCACGTGCGTGTTTTTTCCATTGAGCTGTCATATCATCCATCCTTTATTATAATCTTTCCTTAGTGTACGTGAAACAAATGAAAAAGTTTCATGAAAATACGAAAAAAGGGAAAAAGGTTTTCCCTTCTCCCTTTCAGTACATCACATTGCCTAAGAAAAATTGCGACATCGATAAAATCAATAAGAGCACTCCGATTGCAACCGCAGCAAGTGAGGTTGCTTTAAACAAACGCGTTCTTAAAAATGCATGTCGATATTCGAAGCGACGGATGAACAAGACGTGTGTTACTTCAAATAATAAAACCGCGGCGGTAAAATAAAAGGTCATGATGCTTCCAAGTCCGAAAAACAACATCGTCAACAGCCCTAACCCTAAATTGTGAATCCGGTTATGGACGTCGTCACGATCGCCGACGGTCGTCATTTGTGCGTGTTCCATCCACTCACCTCTTCCGTACCTTCAAAACGCTAAACAACATCTTATAAATAAGGTATCACAATCTTTAAGGGTCTAAACCTGTCACACCGTCTTTTCACCTAAACGAAACACTTTGGAAAAGATTGTAACAAAAAAAGCGCTGATGTCATCAGCGCGTCATGTTTCGGCAGACTCGGTTTCTTCTGCTTTTTTAAATTTCCGCTTCAACTTGAGCGGTTGTTTCGTTCCACCAAAGACCGGACCGTCTTCCGCCTCATCAATCTCCGTCTCTTTTTTCAAAACAAAGAACGGACAGCCGAAGTTACAGTATTCATACACGTAATCCATCATATGGTCGATTCGATTATCGTACGTGGCAAACTTCGATTTGGCTTCGTAAAACCCTTTCAAACGAAGCTGACCATGTCCCCAATCCCCGACGATATAGTCGTACTTATCGAGCACATCGCTGTAACGCGCGATGAACGCCTCTTCGTCAAACCCGTCCCGTTTTTCTTCGATGACGGTATAGCCGTGGCGATTCACTCTAATCATGACTCACACCTCCACATTCTTATCATATCATGCGCTCTCCTCTGCCGCCTCATCCTTTTCGGAGGACGTGATGACGCTTAATCGTCTCTTGCAGTACGTCTCGTAACAGCTCCGGCATGAAGTATCGTTTTTGTTGCTCGGCCAAATACGGCAGGAGCGGTCCGAACGTGAACATGTCGACCGTTGCGATGCGATACGTGCGCGCCGCTTCAATCAGTTTACCGGAAATCGTCCACCGTCCGCCCGTCGACTCAATGTTATGGAGCGTCGGCAGCCCGAGCACGGTCCCGCGAAATCCGAGACCACGGACGTGCATGGAAGTGAACGCCTCTTCATGTACGTCCTCTAAAAAGCGGATGAGCGTCGTCCCGTCGAGCGTCAGCACACACGGGTTGATCGGGTGCGGACAAATCCGATGTAGCATATCGAGCGTCACATCGCCCGGCGGTAACCGGTCGAGCAATACACCGGACGGGATGACGCCAGCCTCGGCATCACACCATTCCGTCAGCCCGTCCGCCAACAGCTCGGCGATTGGAGATGGACCAAACCAATCCGACGCATAACCTGGCGTCACGGCGACGGTCACGTCCAATAATCGTTGCGCTTCTACGTATTCCTGTCGTAGCGTCTGCTCTGTCGGTCCATCGAACGGGCGGTCGGATAGATCGTGTAGGGTAGCCCGCTTCGCTATGACGCGCCCCGAGTCAACCGTCAATGTCACTTCGCCGACGTACTTGCCAAATTTCCCGGCCTGGGCGATTAAGACGCCGTTCTTCACGACACCGTCATCGAGCACGTGGTGCGTATGCGCCCCTAAAATGACGTCGAGTTGCGGGAACGCCGTGGCGAGCCGTTCATCGGCATAGAAACCGAGATGGCTCAACGCGACGATGATATCGCAGTCCGCGAGCAACTCGAGCGAGCGGGCGGTCGCCTCGTGCGGCGACTCGACTTGCCAGCCGAGTTCGGGATATAGCTCCTCATATGGCGCCGTCACCCCGAACAGGCCGATTCGCATACCGGCCCGTTCTAAGACGAGGGTTTCCGTCACCCAATCCGGACGTGTCCCGTCTTGATGGTATACGTTCGAAAGAAGTACCGGGAACGTCGCATCCTCATACAAGGCGTCGAGCCAATCGTGTGGGAACGTGATGCCTTCGTTATTGCCGATCGTCACCGCTGTCGGTTCGATTTCGTTGAGCAGTCGGACGTTGGCACGCCCTTTCGTCACTTCCGTCGCCGGGTTCGTCCGGTCGGCGTGGTCCCCGAGATCAAAGACGAGCGTATCGGCCTGTCGGCGTTCAGTTAGAAACGAGACGAGTTGTGGCCACGTCTGAAATTTTGAGTGTAAATCGTTGTAATGAAACATCGTAATCGTGTCCATGGCCGCCCCTCTCTTTTTAAAACAGACTGATTTGGCTCGGCGCGAGCTCATACTCGGTACCGAGTATCTCAATCAAACGTTTGGCGTTTGGCACAGCATCGCCGGCCGAGTTGTTGTTGAAATAGACGTACACATCGTCCGCAGCCTCATCGACTTTTTTAAGCGCATCCGCCAACTGTTGTAGCTCTTCTTCGCTATAGCGATACAAACAACGGACGTGACGCCATTCCTGGCTCGTCATTCCCGGTTTTCGGAGCCAACCCGCAGTGTTTCGTCCATGCAAACGGACGACAGCGACCGATGGATGGGTCACGACCGGGACGAACGGGATACTGCTCTCTTTCGTCTGCGGCTCGTCGCAAATCGTGTTGATGAACCGTTGCTCGGTCAAGAAGGCGAGCGTCCGGTCCCGGAACGCCTCAGAGAACCAGGTCGGGTTGCGAAACTCGATGGCGACCTCATAGTCGGCGAGCTCTGCGCGGATCGTCCGCAAGTAGTCGAGATGGAGTTTCGAGACGTCGAACCAAGGTGGGAGTTGGACGAGCACCGCCCGTAACTTCCCTGCCTGCTTCAGAGGCTCGACCGAGGTCCGGTATCGCTCGAAGACTTCCTTCAGTGGAAGTTTCGGTTCTCGGTCATGCCCGCTCATTTCCCTGGAAACTTTGACGACGAATTGGAACGTATCCGGCGTCTCATGGTTCCATTTCTCATAGTTTTTGACCGGTTGGATCGCATAGAACGAGGAGTCGACTTCCACGGTCGGAAAGTGCCCCGCATATGTCGATAGTTTATGTTTTCGCTCTTCCGGGTTCGTGTAGAGGAGATCGTGGTCTCCCCACCCGGTCACACCGACATAAATCATCTTGTCTCCCTCCTTCTTTTATTGTTCGAACGTGGCGACTTGTTTTCGTCTCGTCCAATTCAGCGTCCCGCCGAACGTGATGAGTAGCAAGACGAGTCCCATGATGAATGGATAACGCATATCGATGTCGAATGCGATTCCAGCGAGCGTCGGGCCGACGATGTTCCCGATACTCATATAGGCGTTGTTCATCCCCATCGCAAATCCTTGTTCTTTATCGGCCATCTTCGACACGAGCGTGTTGAGCACCGGACGGAGGATGGATGTCGACAAGAAGATGATGAGCGTAACAGCGAAAAAGATGGCATAAGATCCCGCGAATAGCGAGAACAAGAAGCCGAGCGCCGCGAGCAAGATGAAGATGAGCACGACTTTGATTTCCCCGAACAACGACACGAGCCGATCGACGGCGAACAGTTGCACGATGACGCTGACGATACCCGTCCCCGTGATCATGACCGCAATCTGTTGCGGTGTCGCGCTGAACGTCTCGCTCACGAACAAGCCGAGCACGGATTCATAGGCCATGAGCCCGAACGCCATGACCAAGTTGATGACGAGGACGAAGAAATAAGGTTTCCTCGTTGAAGAGATCAGCTGGCGCGGCAGCGATTCTGTGTCGGACGTGACTGGTACGATTTCTCGGTCCGGTTCTTTCAATAGAATGATGGACGAGATGACGGCGACGAATGAGACGATTGCCGACAGGAGCAGCGGCGCTTTCAATCCGAACTCGGCAAAGAAGCCGCCGATTCCTGGTCCGATGACAATCCCGAGCGACATTGCCGCGGAAATATAACTGTTCCCTTTCGCCCGTTGCTTGAGCGTCGTGATATCCGCGACGTAGGCAAAGATGGCCGGGATGAGAAGTGCTGCCCCGACACCCCCGATTGCCCGAGAAATAAGTAAGACGGTCAAGTTATCAGATAAGTAAAAGACACCCATCGAAATCGTGAAGCCGATCAATCCGGCGATAATCATCGGACGCCGGCCGTACACATCGGCCCACTTCCCGGCTACCGGCGACATGAGCAGCTGCGCACCGGCAAAGACGGAAATCATCAGACCGGCGGCCGTCCCGCCTTCCCCGATCATCTTCAAATAGTCAGGGATGATCGGAATGATGATTCCGAAACCTGCGACGGCGATGAACATGTTGAGCATGAGAATCGCCAATTGTTTATTTTGTTTTTTAGTCAACGTTTGTCACTTCCTTTTCACCTATTCATTTTACTTGTTCAGGATTGGAATGAGCAAACGATAAGACAGCAAAAAACCATCCTTGACCAGAGGATGGGTTCGACTCAATTATGAGATGCGTGATTGGACGAGTCGCTCACGCGATTGTCGTTTCGGAAGAAACAACGTGATTACGTAGACGATTAACGTCGGAACTGCCCAGGCGAGCCCGATCTCAGCCATTGGCAAGTTCGTGATCCAAGCCGTCACAGCTGACGGCTGTAAACCATGCGCCGTCTCGAAAAGCGAGAGCACGAGCGCCGTGTATACGGTCGCTTTCATTGCAACATGAGGGTTGCGTTGGATGCGCTCTGTGATGGATACGAGGACGAGCGCGATCATGACCGGATACAAGAGTGTAAGAAGCGGTACTGCGATTTGAATCAATGTTCCGAGTCCGACGAGCGAGATCAAGTAACCGAAGAGCGTCGTCGCGATAACGACTTGATAGTACTTGAGTGACTCGAACGTGTTGCTGATGAAGCGCGAGAACTCAGAGATGAGTCCGACGGCCGTCGTCAAACAAGCGAGGAAGACGGTTGCACCGAGCGCGAGCATCCCGATTTGACCGAACGATGATCCAGCGAACGTTTGAAGCAACGTCGCACCATCTGTCGCACCTGTGACGCCCGCCATGTTCGCACCGATTGAACCGAGTGAGATATAGACGAGCATCAAGCACGTGACGGCAAGAATCCCTGACGTCTTAAGAAGCGATGACGCCTCTTTTTGGTCAGACATCCCGTTCGCTTTAAGCGTGACAAGAACGATTGCCCCGAAGACGAGAGCGCCGAAGACGTCCATCGTCAAGTAGCCTTGTTTGAAGCCTTCACCGAGCGCTCCAACCCACGTCTCGTATCCTGCTGCCGGTGCTGACGGCGTCCCGAGTGGAGCCACGAGGTTCGTGATTCCGATGGCCGCAAGCAAGAGCAGGAGGATCGGCGTGATGATACGACCGATGATTTCAATCAACTTCTGAGCGCGGAGCGTCAAGAAGAAGGTCAATCCGAAGAAGACAGTTGAGCTGAGGGCGAGCGTGAGCGTCGATGGTGCACTAAGGAACGGCGCAAGTCCCATCTCATACGTGACGGCTGCCGTCCGTGGAATCCCGAAGAACGGTCCGATTGCCACGTACATTAGTCCCGTCAAAAGGAGCGCCAGACGCTTCGGAATGTACCGAGCGATTTGATCCGAGCCTCCACCGACTCGCGCAACCGCGAACAGTGCCAGAAGCGGGAGGCCGACGCCAGTAATGACGAAGCCAATCATGGCTGGGACGAGGTTCTCGCCCGCCATCGCACCTAGCATCGGTGGGAACAGTAAGTTCCCGGCCCCGAAGAATAACGCGAAAATCGTAAACGCTAACGGGAATAATGTCGATTTTTTCATACAACTACCTCCACATACATTGTAATACCTTCCGTGTAAACATTCGTGATAAATGACTAAATTTTCTGACAAATAAGTGCTTGGTCTATTTCATTATACACACTTTACTTTTTTTGACCACCCTATCCGTAAAAAAGATGTTTATTTTTTGGGAAAGTGGATTTTTCATCACAAAAAGCTCCCTCGTTTGAGAGAGCAAGCCCAGTTGTCAAGCCGTTATATTGGAATTTGTTGAACAATTGGTCAATAACGGATATCGAATTTTTGATGCCCTTCTTCAGCTATATCTGTTTCCTCGATTCGTTCGACCCCGACGAAACGATTCCCGTCTCGTAACGCCTGTTTAAACGAGTCGAACTGTTCCTCCTCCGCCTCGGCATGAATCTCAACTGTTCCGTCACTCAAGTTGCGAACCCATCCTTTCACTTTATATGCGAGCGCGGTCGATTGGGTAAAGTAACGGAACCCAACTCCTTGGACGTGGCCAGATACAATCAGTCGTTTTGCAATCGCCATATAAACTTCTCCTCCTCTAAATTTGATCAATCAGGTTTAATCGATTAAAAGATAGGAAACAATATATAAGTAAAATAATGGTATAGGAGTGACTCGGTGAATGTATTGATTGATAGCGTAATGAAGTTTTCAGATTGGCTTTGGGGTGTCCCGATCATCTCCCTTCTCGTCTTGTCCGGTATCTTTCTCACGATTAGATTAGGTTTTTTCCAATTTCGATACCCGTTATACATAGTGAAGCAAACGTTCGGCAGTGTGTTCAAAAAACCAAAAGGTGAAGGTGACATCAGTCCACGACAAGCCTTGACATCTGCCTTGTCTTCAACAGTCGGTGCCGCGAACATCATCGGTGTACCAGCAGCGATTATGTTCGCGGGACCGGGTGCGATTTTTTGGATGTGGGTCATCGCCGTCGTCGGAATGGCCATCAAATTCTCCGAGAGCGTCCTCGCTGTCCGCTATCGCGAGAAAAATGAGGCCGGTGAGTTCGTTGGCGGACCGGTCTATTACATGGCGAAAGGGTTGAACATGAAATGGCTCGCCTCATGGTTCGCCTTCGCGCTCATGATTGAACTTATTCCGAGCATCATGGTACAAGGCAACGCCGTCAGCTCAGCCGTGCGCGAGACGTTTGATGGGAATACGCTCATCACCGGCCTCGTCGTCGCCGCCCTTGTCGGTGTCATCGTCTTCGGTGGTTTGAAACGAATTGCAAAAGTGACAGAAGTCGTTGTACCTGTCATGGCGCTCGTGTATGTCGGTGCCGGACTCGTCATCGTTTTGATGAACATCACGCAAATTCCAGACGTGCTCGGACTCATCTTCTCGTATGCGTTCCAGCCGATGGCCGCACTCGGTGGTTTTGCAGGTGCTGCTGTCGCTGAGACGATCCGTTGGGGCTTTGCCCGCGGACTTTACTCGAACGAAGCCGGGCTTGGTACGGCGCCAATCGCCCATGCGGCTGCGCAAACCGATCATCCGGTGCGTCAAGGTTTCTGGGCGGTTATTGGAATCGTCATTGATACGCTCATCATTTGTAGTACGACAGCCTTCGTTGTCTTGTCATCAGGTGTCTGGACACGTGACGGAGCAATGAGTGATCCAGCTGCGTTGACGACAATCGCGTTCCGTGAATACTTTGGGTATACAGGCAGTCTACTCGTCACCATCTCACTCATCTTCTTCGTCTTGTCGACGATTATCGTCATCATCTTTTACGGCTCACGCCAAGCCGAGTATTTATTCGGATTGAAGGCAGATTTCTTCATGAAGATCGTCTACATCGCATCCATCGTCATCGGTGCGATCGGTGGAGCCCAAGTGATTTGGAACTTCCTCGATTTGATGCTCGCAATGATCCTCATCCCGAACATGATTGCCGTCTTGCTCTTGAGCGGTGAAGTGAAGCGACTGACGACCGAGTTCTTTACGTCAGAGAAGTATTACAAAAAAGATGTCGCCGAAGAGAAGGCGTCCTGATGCGAAGACCCGGCCGCATGCGCGAGAGGGCACTGAAAAACCTCCGCTCTATCCGAGCGTGAAAAGAAAAAAGGGGGATTGAACCGACTCACGTCGGGACAATCCCTCTTTTTTCCTTGCCCTCATCCTGTATTTTCTTTTCGAAGGGCGATGATTCGCTTCAGGTTGACCGCAATGATTGCCATCACGCCCTGTAACGTCATGCCTTTCAGGTCTGACGTCTTGTTGCGCGCCAGACCTTGCGGGTTCTTCAATTGACTATTTTTCGCCTCGATGGCGAAGCGCTTGCGGCGATAGTCCTTGAACTCATCCGTA
>NZ_JNAA01000010.1:0-607 GCF_000696055.1 Exiguobacterium sp. AB2 | reverse complement strand
TCCATGCCGGGCACACCATAAAACAAGCCGCGACTCACCGTCGCGGCTTGTTTTATAACGTGTCAACTAATTGTTTGAGCGCTTCTTTCAGCGGGGTCACCGGTCGCCCGAGCACCAATTCAAAGTCGTTCGACTCGACTTCAAGCGACCCGTTGCGAATGCTGTCTTGAATGCCGACGACGATGGGGATCGCCCCTTCCGGCACGCCCGCACCGCGCATGATGTCACCGTAGGCCTCGGCACTCACTTCTTGGAGTGCGACGTCTCGCCCAAGGACTTCGCTGAGCGCTTCGACAAGCTCGGTTTGCGTGTGGAGCGGACCGGAGAGTTCGAAGATTTCCTGATCGAAGTCATCCGACATGAGGACGTTTGCCGCCGCTTCCGCATAATCTCGTTGGAGCGCCCAGCCGACTTTCCCGTCACGAGCCGCCGTCACCCACGGGGCACCAGCGAGGACGCCTTGGATGCTTCCGAGTTCGTTCTCTAAGTACCAGTTGTTGCGCAGGAACGCATGCTTGATTCCTGTCCGTTCAATTGCGCCTTCCGTCTCAACGTGCGGCGGTGCCATCAAGTTCTGACTCTGCTGGGCATCCGCGAGACTCGTATA
>NZ_JNAA01000009.1:0-12039 GCF_000696055.1 Exiguobacterium sp. AB2 | reverse complement strand
AATGAAAGGGCGGATGAGGCCGGTCGCTACGAATAAAGATAATGCAGCGAGAAAAACGGCATTGAAGTAGAAGAACAGCGTCAATCCGAGCACATATACGGGAATGAACGGCAAGATCAGCTTGAACGCCTTGCCTTTTCGCCCCCGCATCAAATCGCGCGACTTCGTGATGGCCGCTCGGACAGATAACTCCGGCTCATCGTGCAAGATGAAGTACGTGAACGCATAAGAGAAAAATTTAATGATTCCTGGGACGAGGAAGAGAAGCGTCCACAACAATTGCAACACCGTCAACAGAATCGTGGCCGCTACATGTTTGTCATACCGCTGACGAAGCGGTCGAAACACGTGCTTGAACTGACTTTCCTCTCTTCGCACCGTCCCCAGTAACACCCAGTGGTAACCGATGATGATTGGATACAGCATGAAGGAAACGACCGCGCTGCCGATTAACCACATGCCACTAGCGAACAGTGTGTCTGCCCTCATCCCGTATAAAGTCGGGTCCACTATGGTTCCCGCTTCCACTATGAACGCACAGGCAAATGACCAAGCGAGTAACATTCCCGTCTTTCCTTTCAACGCGGTGTGCGCCCGTTCATTCCACGTCTGGATCATCTTGTCTCCCCTTTTCGTTCGTCTTTCCCATCCTATACGCTATAGGACGTAAAACGTTTCAAACTCAACAAAAAACAGGGCCCTCGCCCTGTCTCAGTCTTCCCGATATTCTAAAATGTCTCCCGGCTGACAGTCGAGCGCTTGACAGATTGCTTCGAGCGTCGAGAAACGGATTGCTTTCGCTTTCCCGGTCTTTAAAATCGATAGGTTCGCTATCGTCACGCCGACTTTTTCCGACAACTCGGTCAAACTCATCTTTCGTTTCGCCAACATGACGTCCACATTTACGATAATCGCCATCGTCTCACCTCACACCGTCAAATCGTTTTCTTGTTTCATGTCGATTGCTCGTCCCAACAGTTTTTGTAACAACTCGGCAAAGACGGCAACGACGAACGAGGCAAAGACAAAGACGAGGCCGATTAGGAGGAATCCCGGCGCGTCATCGCGTTCGGCGAACCAGTAGAAGAACGGTAACGTCATTGCGTAAACGGCGGTGATGATGACGGCACTATACTTGATGTGACGGAGCGCACGGACCGTCTCGAGTGAAAACACCTCATCTTGATCGATGTATCCAAGCAGTTTGAACGTCTGATACAACGCGTAGAAAAACGGAACGGCCGCCACATACATTCCAATCACAATCGGCTGAATCGAGGCTTGCACCCACCCGCCGCTCACTGTCGCTTCCCGCCATATATGCGGTAATGCCAAAGCACAGCCTCCGATGACCGGAAGGGTCAGGACGATGACAGCTAACTTTAAAAACCATGTCTCTCGCTTCATGTTGTCGACACCTCACTTCATTTGGTGTCTCTAGCATATAAGTGATTTTATTGTTAATCAATAAAAAATATTGTATTTCATAAAAAAGACCTTCACATCGAAGGTCATTCTTTCGGTTCTAACTCATCTTCCGTCACCCATTTGTGGTTCGTCACTTCTTCCCCGTCCTGGAGCATGAAGTTGACCATATAAACGGTCGTCTCTTCACTCGAGTCGATGGTCGCGTTCGCTCCGTCCATGCCTTCCATGTGGTCGGCTCGAAGCGTCACTTCGGTCCCATCGGCGAGCGGCGCGTCCTCGGTCGTGTCGAGTTCTTCATGTATCACCCATTTGTGATTCTCGACCGGTTCGCCACCATCGGTCGGGGTGTACGTCACCGCATACGCTGTCGTATCATAGGCGCCAACGATTTTTGCCTCGGCACCTTCCATCTCGAGCATATGGTCTGCAGTCATGACGACTGTCGAGTCGACCGGGTATGTCGGATTCGATGCTTCCTGTAGGCCGTCCGGCACTTCACCGGAACCCGAGTGGTCCATCGTGCCATGCGCCTCTTCTTGTTCTGCGTTGTGCTCCTCGGTCACATCGATTGCTTGATCTTCTTCTGTCGTATCACCCGTGTCACCGCATGCGGCAAGTGACGTCGCAAGTAGCATGGCACCAAGTGTCGTTGCCCATTTTTTTTGTTTCATCAAATCGCTCCCTTCTATCTGTCACTTCCCTTCATCAATATTTGATATGCGGGCCTGACTCGATTTGTTAGCAAATTGAAAAGACCGTCCGAAGACGATCTTTAATGGACGTGTTTCACATCTTCGAACAACCCAAGCGCTAACCCCGCCACCATACCGATCGTTGTCACAATCAGTACGTAGTTCAAGTCGACACCTTGCCAGAATTGTCCTTGCATGATGTTCGTCACTTCAATCAGAACGGTCAAAGCAAGTGCCGTCAATAGACTGATCCCGAAGAAGAATCCGAACGTTTTTTTACCAAAAACAATCACCCCTAACACCGTACCAAACACTGTCGTCACAGTGACTAAAAACATAGCATTGGCAAATGACTCCCCGACAGACGGCACAAGCGAGGCGGTCATTTCACCGACGGCAAATCCGAGCAAAATCGCACCGACCATACCAATCGTACTTAACCCGACGTTTCGAATGAGATGTTCACGGTAGCCAAGCAGGACGAACAGAAGCCCGCTACCGACGACACCCGTGAGGAAGGTGACAAGGACGCCCGCTTCAATGAAGAGACTGAACAGAAAACTGCTGAGCAGAAATGAGACAAATCCAATCAACAAACCAATCGCCCAATGCATATGATGATTTCCATGGACGATATTCATGATTCCCATCTCCTTTATAGGCTTATACTTTTCTATTACCGGTTCCATCGAATCGAAACGAGATTTCCCCCTGTTGTTCCACGATTATACAGAACCGTTCACAAAAAAGACCAAGGTGTCTCCACCTTGGTCTTGTCACTTATTCAACTGTTACCGATTTCGCCAAGTTACGTGGCTTGTCGACGTCACAGTCACGCGCGAGTGCCGCGTAATATGAGATGAGTTGAAGCGGTAATACCGTCACGAGTGGTGTGAGGAGTGGCTCGACACGTGGCAAGACGAATGAATCGCTCTCGTGTTCCATCCCTTCCATCGAGATCGTGCAGGCAACGGCGCCACGCGCGACAACTTCCTTGATGTTTCCGCGGATGTTGAGGTGCGTGTTCGGTTGCGAGACGAGTGTGATGACCGGTGTGCCGTCTTCAATCAAGGCGATCGGTCCGTGCTTGAGCTCTCCACCTGGGTAACCTTCCGCTTGGATATACGAGATCTCTTTGAGCTTGAGGGCCCCTTCGAGACCGACGTATGAATCCATGCCGCGACCGAGGAAGAACGCGTTGCGTGACTCTTTCAAGAACTTGTCAGCCAACTGCTCGAAGATTTCTTTTTGTGCCATGACCGAGTCCATGATCGTCGCGATGCGCGCGAGCTCTGTCATGAGGTCAAACGGAAGCTTCTTGCCGTTCGCACGAGCGATGTCGTATGCGAGGATCGCGAGCACGGCGATTTGGGCCGTGTACGCTTTCGTCGACGCGACCGCGATCTCCGGGCCGGCGTGAAGGAGCATCGTCTCGTTCGCCTCACGCGAGAGCGTCGAACCGGCAACGTTCGTGAGTGTGAGCGCCTTGTAACCGCGCTTCTTCACTTCGACGAGGACGGCGCGGCTGTCCGCTGTCTCACCTGATTGTGAGATGAAGAGGAACAACGGCTTCTCCGTGAGGAGTGGCATGTTGTAGCCGAACTCTGACGCGACGTGTACTTCTGTCGGTACACCCGCGACGCGCTCGATTAACTGTTTGCCGACGAGACCCGCGTGGTAGCTCGTACCGCAAGCGATGATATAGATGCGGTCCGCCTCCGAGACGAGCGAGCGCACGCCTTCCGTGAGCTCGATGTCACCGGCGTCGTTCTGGTAGTGCTGGATGATGTTGCGGATGACGGCCGGCTGCTCGTCCATCTCCTTCAACATGTAGTGCGCGTACGTGCCCTTCTCGATGTCCGACGCATCGATCTCGGCCGTATACGGCGCGCGCTCCAACACCTCGCCGTCGAGCGTCTTGATCGTCGCCGACTCGCGCGTCAAGATGACGATCTCGCCGTCGTGGAGCTCGAGGTACTGGTCCGTCACCTGGAGCATCGCCATCGCGTCAGACGCCACGACGTTGAACGTGCCGTCGCCGAGACCGACGAGGAGCGGCGACTTGTTCTTACCGATGTAGAGGCGCTCTCGGTCCTCCGAGTCGATCATCGCGATCGCGTACGAGCCGTGGAGCTCAGCGAGCGTCTTGCGGAACGCCGCCTCGACGTCGCCGAGCGCGACGAAGTTCTTCTCCATGAGCTGGACGATGACTTCCGTGTCCGTCTCCGACTTGAACGGGACGTCGAGCGTCGCCTTGAGCTGCTCGTCGTTCTCGATGACGCCGTTGTGGACGAGCGTGAAGCGCGCCGTCGTGCTCTGGTGCGGGTGGGCGTTCGGGACGCTCGGCACGCCGTGCGTCGCCCAACGTGTGTGGCCGATCCCAATCGTGCCGTCTACTTCTGCTGGGACGATTTCGCGTAGCGCGGCGATGCGTCCGACTTCCTTGTGAACGTTGACACCGTCTTGCATCAACGCAAGGCCAGCCGAGTCATAGCCACGGTACTCGAGTTTCTCAAGACCTTTGAGAAGGATTTCCTTCGCTCCGGTATTCCCAATCATTCCTACAATTCCACACATAAACAATTCTCCTCTATATTCGATTTCTCGAAAAAGGAAACGGGCTTTTTCTAAGAGCTGTCATCGTCTTTCACTTTGTCCGTCCGGTCACCCGGGCGTTTTACTGAAAGACTCTTAGTCGTGACAGGCGACTAGAAGGCATCCGCCGAAAATCTCGATCACCTTCGTCCTCGTCAACTCCGTAGAGTTCTGGCGCTTTCTCGTACTCTGTGCCCCTCCGTTTCTAAGGTCACGCTCTTAATAGTACAAATCACACCCCCATTCGTCAAGAAAATCACTAGATTTCACAGTGACAAAACGGAAACAAAAAGGGAATCCACAGTTGGATTCCCTTGTGTTATTCCCTGTTTGGATAAAATTATCCTTCCACACCGTAATCTTCACGTACGACTTGGGCGATTTTTTCGACGTAACGGTCACATTCTTCCGCTGTCGGCGCTTCCGCCATGACACGGACGAGCGGTTCCGTGCCCGACGCGCGGACGAGGATGCGCCCGTTCCCGTTCATTTCCGCCTCTGCCTCTTGAATCGTCGCGAGGACGCGTTCACCGTTCATCGCCTCGTTCTTATCCGTTACACGGATGTTGACGAGTTTTTGCGGGTACACTGGCATCTCCGCTGCGAGTTCAGACAGCTTGCGCCCTGTCGATTTGACGATTTGGGCGAGCTGAACGCCAGAGAGCATCCCGTCTCCTGTCGTCGAGTGATCGAGGAAGATCAAGTGACCCGACTGCTCGCCACCGAGTGTGTAATTGTGTTTCTTCATCTCTTCGACGACATAACGGTCACCGACTGCCGTTTGAAGCGCCGTCATGCCCGCTTCTTCAACCGCCTTGTGGAAGCCGAGGTTACTCATAACCGTTGCGACAATCGTATTGTCTTTCAAGCGGCCTTGCTCGCTCAAATACTTCCCACAGATGTACATGATCATGTCGCCATCGACCACGTCACCGTTCTCGTCGATGGCAATCAAACGGTCGCCGTCGCCGTCAAACGCAAGACCCATATCCGCACCCTTTTCACGCACGAATTCAGCCAAATGCTCTGGGTGGGTCGAACCGACGCCTTCATTGATGTTCAAACCGTTCGGCGAGTTCCCGATTGTCGAGACGTTCGCTTCGAGGTCTGCGAACAGACGCGCCGCAAGTCCGCTCGTCGCGCCATGGGCGCAGTCGAGGGCGATATGAAGACCGTCTAAGTCCTCATCGACCGTCTGTTTTAACAGCTGAAGGTACTTCTGGGCGCCTTCATAGTAATCCGAGACGAAGCCGAGGTCTTTTCCGACCGGACGTGGCAACGTGTCTTCTGACGCGTCTAAAATGTCTTCGATTTCTGCTTCCGTGGCATCGTCGAGTTTGAATCCGTCGCTACCGAAGAATTTGATGCCATTATCGGCGACTGGGTTGTGCGACGCAGAGATCATGACACCTGCCGTCGCATCGAGTGACTTTGTCAAATACGCGACACCTGGTGTCGAGATGACGCCGAGACGCATCACTTCTGCCCCGATTGAGAGAAGACCCGCGATGAGTGCACCTTCAAGCATGTGACCTGAAATACGTGTATCGCGACCGATCAAGACTTTCGGCTGTTCACCGGCCGGCAAGTGTTTCGATAACACATAACCACCGGCGCGTCCTAGACGATATGCCAATTCTGCTGTTAACTCTGAGTTCGCGACACCGCGAACCCCATCTGTTCCAAAATATTTACCCATATGATCATTTCCTCACTTTTGTATGATTGAACGCCTTATTGAAGCGAAGACGTCTCTGTTTCGTCATCGACGCTCGTCAATTCGACGTCAATTGTTTTTGGCGAGACGACCGTCACGCCTTTTGGTACTTCATAATCGACATCCACGCCATGTAACCCGCTTGGCAGACCGGTCAAGTCGAGCGTAACGCCTACACTATTCGACGTGACGTTCTCGAGGAGCGCTCGTTTCCCCGACAGCGTCACACTGACGACGTCAGGCGACCGGAGCGTATAGTTCGTCCGATCAAAACCACGAACGCTTACCGGCACCGTCAGACGGACCCGCTCGGTCAATTCGCCTGAATCGTCACGTGTATCATCAATCCCGCGAACGAGCAATTGCACCTCGACTTCTTTCTTGCCGAGTGCCGTTGCACCATCCGGCAACTGGAGCGTCGCTGTGACTTTATTATTTCCGTCTAAGCCGCCTAAATCGATTGGGATTGTCTCGATTACATCGAGGTTGGCGAGCACGTCAGTCGGTGCGAACACCCGCACTTCCGTGTCGGCGAGAAGTGTATCGACGAGACGATATTCATCCGCGACGTCACCGGTCGTTACGACCTCAATCGGGACGACCGCACTCTGTTCATATACCGGGACCGTCACACGAATGATGTTTGGTTCTACCGTGACGTTGAGCGGGTTCCCGTTCGCATCTAAAATGGTCGGCGGTAACTCTCGGGTGAACGTCTGGTTCTGGTTGGCGACATCGATGTTCAAGGTGATTTCTTTCACGTTTTGAATCCGACTCGCCCCACCCGACACCTTCACGGTCGTCGGTTCGATTTCAGCGTCCCCGACGACGTACCCTTCTGGCAACTGGTCTTTATTTAACATGTTAACGGAGACCGGTACTTCCACCGTCTGTTTACGATCGATGTAAATCTCGACCGTGTCCCGTTCGAGTTTGACGTTCACATCCCCCCCGAAACCACGGGCCTCGACCGGGACGCGATGAAATCCGGTACCGAGATTCGTCAAGTCGACGAATACTTGATAATCTTTCACCAATCGAGTCATCGTCAAACTGCTCGATGGTCCTTGGAGCTCGACGTTTAGCTCTTCCGGCACGTTATAGGCGACGTACTGGACCTCATCGAAAAAGACTTCCACCGGCACATCGAGCACCATCGAGCTTTGACCGACAATCGGCAAGGCACTCGATGAGCTCGTCGACGAACTCGTCTCGGCGACCATAAAGTATAAAAGGATAGCTAAAGCAAGTGCGATGATGCGGAGAAACCATTTGTGTTGTAACCACTGATCAATCACTTACTTGTCCCCTCCTTTTTTGCCGAAGAACGAGAGCGTCGTCTCTTTCTCTTCGATGACGAGTTCTTGAATCAACTTGTTGCGAAGCGCCTCCTCGTCTAACTCACGATACAGACGCCCGGCAATCGCGAGCGATACAGCTCCCGTCTCCTCGGACACGGTGAGCGTCACGCTATCTGTCACTTCACTGACGCCAATCGCTGCACGGTGCCGTGTCCCGAGTGCCTTGTCGATGTGAGGACTCTCCGATAGCGGCAAATAACAAGCGGCAGCGGCGATTTTCCCATCTTGAATAATCATCGCCCCGTCATGGAGTGGCGTGTTCGGGATGAACAAGTTGATAATCAATTGCGACGTGATGTGCGAATCCATGCGAATCCCTGTCTCGACGTACTCGTTCAAGCCGGTGTCCCGCTCGATTGCAATCAATGCACCGATTCGGCGTTTCGACATATATTGCGCCGAACTGACAATCGCCTCAATCATTTGACGCTGTTTGTCCTCATCGCTCGTACTCGTCCGACCGAACAGGTTGCTCGTCCGGCCTAAGTGTTCTAGCCCACGTCGTAACTCTGGTTGGAAGATGATGATGATTCCGAGCAGACCATACGTGATGACTTGATTCAGCAAGAATTGCAACGTCTTTAATCCAAAGAATCCACTGAGGAACCAACTGACGAGGATAATCGAGATCCCTTTAATCAGTTGAACCGCTTTTGTGCCACGGACGATCATCATCAGCTTGTAGATGACGTACGTGACGACGACGATATCTAAAACGTCATTCAAATAATCGTACCAATGTACGTTCTCCGAAAGACTAAAAAATGATAAGAATGAAACCTGTTCCAGTAGCGGCAAATGCTCCCCTCCTCAACTACCTAGCCAATTGTGCAAGTTTCATTATATCACATTTCCAAAACGAAGCATCGCTTGGCGATAAAACGAAACCAGATTGAAACGAACAAAAAAGACGCCCGATGGACGTCTTCAAAATAACTGTTTGATGGAATACCAGAGCCATTCGAAAATCTGGTCAATTTGCTCGAGTTCACCAGTCACTTCACCAGCACTCGCCAAATACGCACGACCGTGGACGGCCGTCGCATTGCCTTCGACTTTGCCTTCGATGCGGAGATCGCCTCCTTGAACGGTGATGTCGCGTTCAATTGTAACACCTTCCGGTACGACGACTTCGTTGGCCGTGACCACGATGCCTGGAACTTTTGTATACGTCATCGTCTCCGCCGAGCCGTTCCATAACCCGAGCGTCGCACTCGACATCAAACTGAAGAAGAGTACAGCGGCGATGAGCCCGGGATGCTTGCGGAACCACGTCATCTGTCTCGAGTGCGTCCGTCGCACCTTCTTTGTTTGGATTGGTTCCGGAACAGCCGTCACGACGTGCGTCGGACGCGCTGTCGCGTCAGGTAAAGCTGCCATGACCCGTGCCGTGAAATCATCAGACAGTTTCGGGCGTGGCAAAGCTTTCAGTTCGGCATCGATTCGTTCGTATTGAAGGTAAGCCTCATATAAGGCGTCGTCCTCGAGTAATTGACGGAATTCGTCTGATTCTTCGGGCAGGATGCCATCTTCCAAATATTGTTGCAGTTTCTCTTCAGGAGTCAATTGAACCCCTCCCTGTTTTGAAAGATTGTTTTCAACATTTCTCTTCCCCGGAAAATCCTTGTTTTAACCGTTGCGACCGGCAGATCGATCATCACGCTAATCTCTTTTAACGACAAATCATCCACGTACTTTAGAAGGAGCGGGATGCGATATTTGTCAGGGAGTTGCTTGATCGCGTCATGCATCTCGCCTCGAATCTCGCGATGAACGACTTGTGCATCGGGTTGGGGCGCTTCATCAGCTAAGTGGTCTTGATACGTAAGACCCTCGGTACCCGCGATTTCCGCATCCATTGAATACTCCGGCTTACGCTTGCGGAGTCGATCGATGGAAACGTTCGTCGCGATTCGGTACAACCATGTTTTGAACTTATATTGTGGGTCGTACGTCTCAATCCGTGTGTAGGCTCGAATGAACGTCTCTTGGGCAGCGTCCTCGGCTTCGCCACGGTCATATAATATCTTATAGGCGACAGCAAAGACACCATCCTTGTACAGTTCTACCAATTCAGCAAACGAATCGTGATTCCCCGACCTCAATTCGTCGACCAAACGGGTGGTCAGCCGTTCCATCAATCCACTCTCCCTCTCCGCAGCGATGCGGTCATCCCTCTATACGTTCCGTCCCTCGAATAAGTTTCAACTCCATCAAAAAAAAGTTTCCAAACCCATTGTAACAAAAGGATTTGGAAACTGTAAGGGATGGAAACTAATTCAACTTTCCAATAACAGGTTTTCTTTGGATTTCACAATCGTCTCGCAGAGCGCGAACGCCAACTGGGCCGTCTTGTCTTCGACATCAAGGGATGGGTTCAGTTCAACGAGTTCGATGGCAATCAACTCGTCTGCGGTCATCGCTTCAGCGACAATCGCTTTCCCTTCTGCAGCGGTCAATCCCCCATCGACCGGCGTCCCTGTCCCTGCGACGAGGCTCGCATCAAAGCTATCCATGTCAAAACTGACATAAAAACGACCGACGCGTTCACGTAAATAGGCAATCGCCTCTTGCATAATCACGTCCGCACCGCGCGTTCGAACTTCTTCGACCGTGATGACTTTAATCCCGAGTCGATTGATTTCACGAATCTCCCCTTCATCGATATCGCGAAGTCCAATATAGACCAGGTGCTCCGGCAGAAGCTTACGCTCTCTTCCTCCGACCTCCGTCAAACGGACATCCCCCATCCCCATGGCGGCTGCAAGCGGCATGCCGTGAATGTTCCCCGAAGGTGACGTCTCACCTGTATTCAAATCCGCATGGGCATCCACCCAAATGACGCCATATGGACCAGTTTTCGCAAGACCTGCGAGCGTTCCGATGGCCATGCTATGGTCGCCTCCGACAATCAATGGGAAACGATTCGCCTGAACTTCCTCATGGACGGCTTCCGCGAGCCCATTGACCGTGTATAACACGCCATCTACCCGTTTCAAGTGCTCTTCATTCTCACGGATTTCGGATTCAGGCAACACGCGGATTGTTCGCTTTGCCGTTCCCTCAGGCAATAACGCCTCTAACCCGAGTTCCCGAAGTTTACTCGGACCTTGATCGACTCCGTCTTTCCCCTGTCCATAACGGAGTGGTACTTCAATATATGACCATTGCATAGCCATTCCCCCTGACCGATTAATACCTTTATTGTAAACGCTATCAATCAAGTGGTTCAACTTCGCACGGTCGTGTATAAACATACAAAAAGGCAGCCTGAATGGTGGCAGGCTGCCTTTCTCTGTACTCTCAAGTGAATGGTTCATGGTTTTAGGCAAAAAAAACTTAAGTCATCAATAACTTAAGAAACAAACAAATGGTGGAGCCTAGCGGGATCGAACCGCTGACCTCCTGCGTGCAAGGCAGGCGCTCTCCCAGCTGAGCTAAGGCCCCGGGAATGATATGGAGCGGAAGACGGGATTCGAACCCGCGACCCCGACCTTGGCAAGGTCGTATTCTACCACTGAACTACTTCCGCAAAAAATGAGCCATGCAGGGCTCGAACCTGCGACCCTCTGATTAAAAGTCAGATGCTCTACCAACTGAGCTAATGGCTCAAACCTGGTGGGGGGGGCGGATTCGAACCGCCGAACCCGAGGGAGCGGATTTACAGTCCGCCGCGTTTAGCCACTTCGCTACCCCCCCAAGGAGTGCCGGCGAAAGGATTCGAACCCTCGACCCTCTGATTACAAGTCAGATGCTCTACCAACTGAGCTACACCGGCATATATGGTTTGATTGATTATAAAAGATGGTGGAGGATGACGGGATCGAACCGCCGACCCCCTGCTTGTAAGGCAGGTGCTCTCCCAGCTGAGCTAATCCTCCATAATGGTGACCCGTACGGGATTCGAACCCGTGTTACCGCCGTGAAAGGGCGGTGTCTTAACCGCTTGACCAACGGGCCTAAATTGGCTCCGCAAGTAGGATTTGAACCTACGACCTACCGGTTAACAGCCGGTTGCTCTACCACTGAGCTATTGCGGAACGATCTTGCCTGGCAACGTCCTATCCTCACAGGGGGAGACCCCCAACTACTTTCGGCGCTGAAGCGCTTAACTTCCGTGTTCGGCATGGGAACGGGTGTGGCCGCTTCGCTATCGCCACCAGACAAAGAAAATATTAACATCGTCCATCGGACGTGTCAATCACCTTCAGGGTTTGTTCCCTGAAAACTGAAGTTCATCAATTGT
>NZ_JNAA01000008.1:0-23979 GCF_000696055.1 Exiguobacterium sp. AB2 | reverse complement strand
CTGGTTTTTGTGCTTCGTGCTTGTGCTCAGCTCCAGCGTAAACGTGGAGTTTGTTGAATGATTGACGACCGAGTGATCCTTTTGGAAGCATCCCTTTGATCGCGAGTTCAAGCATACGCTCTGGGCGTTTTGCAAGAAGCTCTTTTGCAGTTTGTGATTTCAAACCGCCTGGATGACCTGAATGACGGTAGTAGATCTTGTCATTCAACTTGTTACCAGTTAAGTGAATTTTCTCAGCGTTGATGATGATGACGTGGTCTCCGCAATCAACGTGTGGTGTGAAAGTCGGCTTGTGCTTACCGCGAAGAAGTGATGCTACTTCACTAGTCAAACGACCAAGTGTTTTGCCTTCTGCGTCGATAAGGAGCCATTTGCGTTCTACTTCAGATGCTTTTGCCATGAATGTCGTGCGCATGTGGAATACCTCCTAAAATGTCTGTTCGCTTAATTTTTTACTGCTTGGGTGATGCTTTATCATAATCCTAGTTTACGGGGCTAAGATTGTGGTTCATCTCTCAATATTGAAAATGAAATGCCAATGAATATAATACGATTTTATAAGGGGAATGTCAATCTACTTTTTCATAATTCACATTCCATAAATAAAGGCCGTGCGGCGGAGCTGTAATTCCAGCAACCCGACGGTCTTTTTCCGCCAACATTCGCTCGATGTCCCGAGGCTCATACTTCCCTCGGCCCACTTCCAACACGGTGCCGACCATGATGCGGACTTGATTGTATAGGAACCCCGACCCGACGAACCGGAAGTACATCTCTTCCCCGGTTTCGACGAGCTCTGCCTCATAGATGGTCCGGACACGATCCTCGACTTCCGCCTTCGTCACGGAGAACGACGTGAAGTCATGCGTCCCGACCAAATGAGCGAGTGCTTGTCGCATCCGCTCGACGTCAAGCGGATATGTCACCGTCACGGCATGGTGCCGACGAAACGGATCCACGTCCTGGCGGATGACGTACCGATACTCCTTCCGCTTCGCCCCGTAACGGGCGTGAAATGACGTTTCGGTCTCTTCCGCCGAACAAGCATGGATGTCGTCCGGTAGCATCGCGTTCAACGCTTTGACGAACCGGTCCGCCGGCATTTGTAACTGCGTGTCAAAGTGGAGCACTTGGCCTTTCGCGTGAACACGTGCATCAGTGCGGCCTGAGGCGACGACTTTAACGCGTTGCCCATGCATCCGCGCTAGCACGGCCTCGACCTCGGCTTGAATCGTGTTGCCGTTCGGTTGTACTTGATAGCCTGCGTAGTTCGTCCCGTCATAAGCGATCGTCAATTTAATCCGTCTCATCCAATCCCTCGCAATCCTAATAAGATGAGTGTCAACACGACGAACGCGACGAGTAAGCCCGTATCACGGCGATGCCACGTCATCTCACGCCATCTTGTCCGTCCTTCCCCCCCACGATACCCGCGGGCCTCCATCGCCGTGGCGAGATCCTCAGCCCGTTTAAACGCCGATACGAATAACGGAATCATGAGTGGGACGACCGCCTTCAACCGGTCTTTAACGGGGCCGCTCTTCAAATCGACGCCGCGAGCTTGTTGGGCTTTCATGATGCGATCGGTCTCGTCGGCAAGCGTCGGCAAGAAACGAAGTGAGATGGACAACATGAGGGCGATCTCATGGGCCGGCACTTTGAACCGTTCGAGCGGACGGAGTCCGGCCTCGATCGAGTCGGTCAGTTCCATCGGTGTCGTCGTGAGCGTCACGAGCGTCGTCAGCATGACGAGATAGAAGAAACGGAGCGAGACGATCATCCCCATCCGAATCCCTTCCGAGTAAATCGCAAACGGCCCGATCGAAAGGAGCAACTGCCCGTCCCGATTGAAGAACAGTTGCAAGAACAGCGTGAAGATAATCAAGAACAGGATCATTCGTAAACCGTTCCACAGAAAACGCCACGACAGTTGGGACAGTTTGACGGCGAACAACGTGAACGCCAGCAAAAATACGTTCGTCCATAAGTTATCCGCCAAGAAGACAATCGGGATAAACAAGAGGACGAACAACGTCTTCGCCCGGGCGTCGAGCGAATGGAGCCACGAGTGTCCCGGGATATATTGCCCGATAATCAAACGGACCCCTCCTTCCGAAGATGCAGCGCAATCCAATCGGCAAGTTCCGCCTCGGTCCGTAATGCCGGCGGGATTGTCCCGAACGTCGGCTCGAACGCTTGGGCCATCCGGAGCACGTTCGGAACGTCGAGTTGTAACGACGTGACGAGCGCTTCATCACGGAATAAGTCGAACGGGTCCCCGTCGAAGGCGACAGCGCCGCGTTCCATCACGACGACACGCTCGGCATACGTCAAGACGTCGTCCATGTCGTGCGACACGAGAATGAGCGTCAAATCAAGTTCATGTTTTAAGCGTTTGAACAAACTGAGCATGTCGCGGCGCCCGAGCGGATCGAGTCCTGCTGTCGGCTCATCAACGACGAGGACGTCTGGACGGCTTGCAAGCACGCCTGCAATCGCCACACGACGCATCTGACCCCCAGACAAGTCAAATGGTGAACGGGTCCACAGCGACTCGTCTAGCCCGACGAGACGTAAGGCGGTATGGGCCCGTTCTTTCGCTTCGGCCTCGGTCGCGCCGAAGTTGCGCGGACCAAACATGACGTCGCGTTCGACCGTCTCTTCGAACAGCTGATGTTCGGGATATTGGAAGACGAGCCCAACGCGGCGCCGAAGCGGTAGTAAGCTTTCTTTTTTGTCACGACGTTTCGTGATGGCCCGGACTTCGATGTCATCGACGACGACACGCCCTTTCGTCGGGCGCAACAATCCGTTCAAATGTTGGACGAGTGTCGACTTCCCTGAGCCGGTATGGCCAAGAAACGCAACAAGCGCTCCCGACGGAATGGATACATTCACATCGCGCAGCGCGGTTCGTTCAAACGGAGTATTCAATTGGTACAAATAGGTCACTTCTTCAATGCTAATCGGCATAGATGATTCACCAACTCCGAATGTTGTAGCATCAGACGATCGAGTGGAATGCCGCGTTCCTTCAGTTCGAGTTGCATCCTGACGATGAACGGCACATCCAGTTGAATGGCACGTAATGCGTCCGGACGTTGAAACACGTCTTCAGGAGTGCCTGTCATGGCAATTTCGCCTTTTGACAGGGCAATGATACGGTCAGCAAACAACACTTCGTCGAGCTCGTGGGTAATGGCGACAACGGTCATCCCTTCCGAGACGAGCTGTCGTACCGTTTGTAACACCTCTTTGCGCCCAATCGGGTCGAGCATCGAGGTCGCTTCATCGAGCACGAGGACATGCGGGCGCATTGCGAGAGCCGAAGCAATCGCAACACGCTGCTTTTGTCCACCGGATAACTGATGCGGTTCACGGTCCGCTAGTTCCGATAATCCAACGCGCGCTAGACTGTCATCAATTCGACGAACCATTTCTTGACGTGGAAGTCCCATGTTTTCGAGAGAGAATGCCACATCATCGCGCACGGTCGCCCCGACAAACTGGTTGTCAGGATTTTGGAAGACGACACCGACCCGTTTCCGGACGTCCCACACGTCTGTGGCGTCCGTCGGATCGAGTGACTCTACCCGGACCTCTCCTTCTTGGGGAAGCAAAAGCCCGTTCCACAATTTCGTTAAAGTCGACTTGCCAGAACCGTTATGGCCGACGATGGCGAGCCATTCCCCTTTGTATACATCGAGCGACAACCCGTTAAGGGCAGGCTCGGTTTGTCCCGGGTAACGAAACACGATATCGCGTACCATAATTTGAGGTTCCATCTGACGACTCCTTTCCGATGTGGAAACAGGGCAATACGTCACCGCATGCCCTGTTGACTGCCTAATGAATTAGACGAGTTCGATGATTACAACTTCTGCACCGTCACCGCGGCGTGGGCCGACTTTCATGATGCGCGTGTATCCACCTTGACGTTCAGCGTAGCGTGGTGCCACGTCTTCGAACAATTTTTGGATTGCGTCTTTTTCTCCAGCGTTCTCTTTGCGAACGAATGAAGCAACTTGACGACGGGCATGAAGATCGCCACGTTTCCCAAGAGTGATCAATTTTTCAACGACTGGGCGAAGTTCTTTCGCTTTTTGTTCAGTTGTTTGAATGCGCTCGTTGATAATAAGGTCAGTTGCAAGATCACGCAAAAGTGCCTTACGTTGTGAGCTTGTACGGCCAAGTTTCGAATAAGCCATTACATTTCCCTCCTTCGGTTGAACTTAGTCTTCTTTACGCAAGCCCAAACCGAGCTCGTCCAACTTGAGTTGAACTTCTTCGAGTGATTTACGTCCGAGGTTACGGACTTTCATCATCTCTTCCTCTGATTTGTTTGCGAGTTCTTGAACAGTGTTGATGCCGGCGCGCTTCAAGCAGTTGTACGAACGAACTGAAAGATCGAGTTCTTCAATCGTCATTTCGAGTACTTTTTCTTTTTGGTCTTCTTCTTTCTCGACCATGATTTCTGCATTGAGAGCTTCGTCCGTCAAGCCAACAAAAATGTTCAAGTGTTCTGTCAAAATTTTCGCCCCGAGCGATACCGCTTCTTCCGGACGGATTGAACCATCTGTCCACACGTCTAATAGAAGCTTATCGAAGCTAGCGTCTTGACCGACACGTGTTTTATCTACTTCGTAGTTTACACGTTGAATCGGTGTGTAGATCGAATCGATTGGAATGACACCAATCGGCATATCATCACGTTTGTTGTCTTCTGCCTGGACGTAACCACGACCACGGCGAGCAGTCAAACGCATGCGAAGCGTCGCGTTGTCAGCGAGAGTCGCGATGTGGAGCTCAGGATTCAAGATTTCAACGTCGCTATCATGGGTAATGTCTGCCGCAGTGACAGCACCGGCACTTGAAACGTTAATCTCAAGCGTCTTCTCTTCGTCCGAGTACACTTTGAGCGCTAACTTCTTCAGGTTTAATACGATTTGTGTGACGTCTTCGACGACACCGTCAATCGTAGAGAACTCGTGAAGCACGCCATCGATTTGAACTGCCGTTACCGCTGCACCAGGAAGCGATGACAATAAAATTCGACGTAGTGAGTTACCAAGAGTCGTGCCATATCCACGTTCAAGCGGTTCGACTACGAATTTACCAAACGTAGCATCCTCGCTGATTTCGACCGTTTCGATCTTTGGTTTTTCAATCTCGATCATCTGAACCCCTCCTTGAGTGTATCCTGCCATGCAGTTTGCACTGCATTGTATATGCTGTCCGTGCTAGGAGTGCCCATCACACGCTCAAGCGATTATACGCGGCGACGTTTTGGAGGGCGGCAACCGTTGTGCGGAACTGGTGTTACGTCACGGATTGCAGTTACTTCAAGACCAGTAGCTTGGAGGGCACGGATAGCCGCTTCACGTCCAGCACCAGGACCTTTAACGTTAACTTCTACTGTACGCATACCGTTGTCCATTGCAACTTTCGCTGCAGTTTCAGCAGCCAATTGTGCTGCGAACGGAGTCGATTTACGTGATCCTTTAAATCCAAGGTTACCAGAAGTAGCCCATGAGATCGCGTTACCTTGCGTATCAGTGATTGTGATGATTGTGTTGTTGAATGTAGAACGGATGTGGACCACACCAGATTCAACATGTTTTTTAACTTTACGTTTAGAACGTACGTTTTGCTTACGTTTCGCCATTGTTCAATTCCCTCCTTTACTTCTTCTTGTTCGCTACTGTACGGCGTGGGCCTTTACGAGTACGCGAGTTGTTCTTCGTGTTTTGACCGCGAACAGGGAGACTACGACGGTGACGAACACCGCGATATGCGCCGATTTCGATCAAACGCTTAATGTTGAGTGAAACTTCACGACGAAGGTCACCTTCAACTTTGATTCCGTCAATTGCTTCACGGATGCGGTTGATTTCGTCCTCTGTCAAATCACGTGTGCGTGAATCTTCAGATACGTTTGCAGCCTTCAAAATTTCTTGTGCTCTTGTTTTACCAATACCAAAGATGTATGTGAGCGAAATAACGATACGTTTTTCGCGTGGAATATCTACACCAGCAATACGTGCCATGTGTGCACCTCCTCTTAGATTAACCTTGTTTTTGTTTGTGTTTCGGGTTTTCGCAAATTACCATTACTTTACCCTTACGACGAATAACTTTACATTTTTCGCAGATCGGTTTTACCGACGGTCTTACTTTCATGATTATACCCTCCTCCTGGAAAAATCGGAGTTACTTGTAACGGTACGTAATCCGCCCGCGAGTCAAGTCGTACGGAGACAACTCGACAGTTACGCGGTCACCTGGAAGGATTCGAATGTAGTGCATCCGAATTTTCCCTGAGACGTGCGCGAGCACCGTGTGGCCGTTTTCTAACTCCACTTTAAACATTGCGTTTGGAAGTGGTTCGACAACAGTGCCTTCCACTTCAATGACATCTTGTTTCGCCATCATTTATTCCCCTTTCTATATGAAGATATTTAGGAGCACAGACGATCTATCGCATTGTACTGTGAGAGAAGGATCCGTAACGGATCAGCACGAAGCAATAGAGCCTCATTCACCGGAATCGAGTTTCGTTAAAATCTCGTATCCATCGTCTGTGATGGCGATGGTGTGCTCAAAGTGGGCGCACATGCTACCGTCCACTGTCACAACTGTCCAGTTGTCAGCCAGTGTTCGAACATAGCGTTGACCAGCGTTCACCATCGGTTCGATAGCTAACGTCATTCCAGTCTTCAGGCGTGGCCCTTTCCCCGGTGGACCATAGTGTGGGATTTGCGGTTCTTCATGCAAATTTTGACCGACACCATGACCGACGTATTCGCGGACGACAGAAAAATCGTGTGCCTCGACATACGCTTGAATCGCATGCGAGATATCCGTTAATCGCTGTCCAGCCTTGGCGTGCTCCAATCCTTTATACAGACTTTCTTCGGTTACGTCAAGTAACCGCTGCGTCTCGTCCGAGATTGTTCCGACTGGATAAGTCCAGGCAGAGTCTCCATGGTATCCGTTGTAATGGGCACCGATGTCGATGGAGATGATATCTCCGTCGTTCAATACCCGTTCCCCCGGAATGCCATGAACAAGCTCTTCATTCACCGACGCACAAACGCTACCGGTAAACCCGTTGTAACCTTTGAACGAAGGTGTTGCACCTTGGCTGCGAATATAATCTTCCGCAATCCGGTCGAGCTCAAGCGTTGTAATTCCTGGTTTGATGTGCTGTTTAAGCACCTGGTGCGTTCGAGCAACAATTTGCCCAGCCTCACGCATAATCGCAATTTCACGAGGCGTCTTCGTGATGATCATTCAGTATCACCGAGTAACGCTTTGACATCGGCGTAAACGACATCGATTGGACGATCTCCATCCAATGTACGAAGATACCCTTTTTCAGCGTAAAAGTCAATGAGTGGTTTCGATTGCTCGACGTTGACGTCAAGGCGACGGCGAACCGTTTCCTCTTTATCGTCTTCACGTTGCATGAGAGCCGACCCATCCACATCACAAATCCCTTCCACTTTTGGTGGGTTGAAGATGACGTGATATGTCGCACCACACGTCGGGCAGATCCAACGACCTGTCAAACGCGGGACGAGAATTTCCGCATCCACATCGATGTTCACGACATGGTCAATCTGTTTTCCCAAATCTTTAAGCAAACTTTCGAGTGCCTCTGCTTGAGCAACAGTACGCGGGAATCCATCGAGTAGGAAGCCGTTCTTCGTGTCATCTTGACTTAAGCGCTCACGTACGATTCCGATTGTAACCTCATCCGGTACGAGTTCGCCTTTATCCATGAACGATTTTGCTTCTTTGCCGAGTGGCGTTCCGCCTTTGATTGCCGCACGAAACATGTCGCCTGTCGAAATGTGTGGGATTTGGTACTCTTCGACGATTTTCGCCGCTTGAGTCCCTTTCCCTGCACCCGGTAAGCCCATGAGTACTAGATTCATCTCAGTTAGCCTCCAGTTTTGTTTTTCACGAACTAGTCGTAACACGACAGGAAGGAAGGGTTTACCCTTCCTTCCGCTTTAACGGATAAAGCCTTTGTAGTGTCGTTTTACGAGTTGGCTTTCGATTTGTTTCATCGTCTCGAGGGCTACCCCGATGACGATCAACAAGCTCGTTCCTCCGATTTGCACCGAAGTTGGGAGACCGGCAAGCTTAATGAAGATTGTCGGCATGATCGCGACGACCGATAAGAAGATCGCCCCGAAGAACGTCAATCGATAAAGCAACTTCGTGATGTACTGTTCTGTTTGCGCCCCAGGACGAATCCCAGGGATATAACCACCTTGCTTCTGCAAGTTTTCTGCCATCTGTTCCGGGTTAACCTGAACGAATGTATAGAAGTAAGCGAACGCGATGATGAGCGCTACATAGATGGACATTCCAATCGGAGCTGTCGTATCGAAGTAGGTCTGCAACTTCTGCGTCGTTTCAGGAGAAGCAATGAAGCTTGCAACAGTTGGCGGTGTCACCATGAAGGAAATCGCGAAGATAACCGGGATAACACCAGCCGCGTTTAGCTTGATTGGCAAGTGCGTTGACTGACCGCCCACAGGGGTGCGGTTCGCCGTACGCTTCGCATATTGAATCGGAATTTTGCGTGCCGCTTGTTGAACATAAATGATCCCAACCGTCACAGCCAAAATAACGAGTGCCAATACAACCAAGTAAACAACGTTAATGAATAACGCGTCTCCAGCATTTTGGAGCTTCGTCTCATAAATCTGCGTGAAGATTCTTGGGAACCCAGCGACGATACCGGCGAAGATAATGATGGAAATACCATTCCCAACACCTCTCTCCGTCGTCATCTCACCTAAGAACATCAAGAACGCTGTACCTGCAGTGAGTACAATCGCGATCACAAAGTAGGTAGCCGTTCCCCACGTCTCATTGACGAGACCTGGGTAGAGGCGGTTGAATCCGAACGACAATGATGTCGCTTGAATAAATCCTAAGATGATCGTCCCATAGCGCGTGACCGTCGCTAACTTCTTACGACCCGCCTCTCCTTGTTTTGCCCATTCGGCAAACTTCGGAACGACATCCATCTGTAAGAGTTGTACGACGATCGATGCCGTAATGTACGGCATGATCCCCATTGCGAACAGGGAGAAGTTCTGTAAAGCATTTCCTCCAAACAAGTTCAGGAAGTCGAGAAGACCACCTGAGTCAAAACGCAACACATCCGTATTCACCATCGGCACCGGGATATGGGCCCCGATGCGGAAAATGATGATGATTGCGAGTGTGAAGAGAATACGCTGTCGAATATCTTTCACGCGCCACATATTGGAGATCGTCTGAAACATCAGATCACCTCAACTGAACCGCCAGCTGCTTCGATCGCTTCTTTCGCTGCACCCGAGAATTTGTTGGCTTTTACAGTCAATTTCGTTTCAAGCTTGCCGTTAGCAAGTACTTTGATCCCGTCTTTAGCAGAGCTGACAACACCAGTCTCGATTAAGAGTTCTGGAGTTACTTCAGTACCTGCCTCGAAACGGTTAAGCGTGTCTAGGGATACAACTGCGTACTCTTTACGAGTCGGGTTGTTGAAACCGCGTTTTGGAAGACGACGGTAGAGTGGGTTTTGCCCACCTTCAAATCCTGGACGAACGCCACCGCCCGAACGAGCTTTTTGACCTTTGTGTCCACGGCCAGAAGTTTTACCGTTACCAGTCGCCATACCGCGACCGACACGGTTGCGTTCGTGACGTGAACCTGGAGTTGGCTTCAATTCATGGAGTTTCATAGTGGCACCTCCTTATTTAATAAGATCTTTTGATTATTCGTTGATTTCTTTTACAGTCACAAGGTGCGACACTTTTTTGACCATACCGCGCATCGCGACGTTGTCAGGGACAACGACTGTCTGATGCATTTTGCGAAGACCAAGTGTACGTACTGTTACACGCTGATCCTCAGGACGGCCAATAATGCTGCGTGTGAGGGTGATTGCGAGTTTCGCCATGTCTAGTTCCCTCCCTTATTTAAGAAGTTCTTCTACGCTTTTACCGCGTAGTTTAGCAACTTCCTCTGCTTTTTTAAGCTCTGTCAAGCCTTGTACCGTCGCGCGGACGATGTTGATTGGTGTGTTCGAACCTAACGATTTCGAAAGGATGTCACCTACACCTGCAAGTTCGAGTACGGCACGAACCGGACCACCTGCGATAACCCCAGTACCTTCAGAAGCTGGTTTCATGAATACACGACCTGCTCCGAATACTCCTGTGATTTCGTGTGGAATCGTTGTACCGACCATTGGTACTTTAACCATGTTTTTCTTAGCGGCTTCAATAGCCTTGCGGATCGCTTCTGGCACCTCTTGTGCCTTACCTGTACCGAAACCGACGTGACCATTTTTGTCACCTACGACGACGAGAGCGGCGAAACGGAAGCGACGGCCACCTTTCACGACTTTCGCGACGCGGTTTACGGTAACAACGCGTTCTTCGAGTTGTTCCATGTTAACGTCTAACTGGCGCATCGAGTGTCCCCTCCTTTTTATTAGAATTTAAGACCTGCTTCACGAGCTGCTTCAGCAACAGCTTTGACGCGGCCATGATAGAGGTATCCACCACGGTCGAACACAACTGTGTCGATACCTTTCTCGAGTGCACGTTCAGCAGCAAGTTTACCGACAGCTTTCGCTGCTTCAACGTTACCACCGTTTGTAAGATCGAGAGCTTTATCTTTCGAAGATGCTGACACAAGCGTTGTTTGTGACGCGTCATCGATGAGTTGTACGTAAATGTGTTTGCTTGAGCGGAAGACGTTCAAACGTGGACGAACTGCTGTCCCCGAGATCGTACGACGTACACGAGCATGACGCTTTTTACGAACTGCATTTTTATCTGCTTTTGTGATCATTTATGCCACTCCTTTCCGTTCATTTCGTGACGAATTACTTACCAGTCTTACCTTCTTTACGGCGAATACGTTCATCAGAGTAACGAACACCTTTACCTTTGTAAGGTTCTGGAGCACGGTACGAGCGGATTTGAGCAGCAACGTGACCGACGCGCTCTTTGTTAATCCCTTTTACGATGATTTGCGTGTTTGAAGGTACTTCGATCTCGATACCTTCTTCAGCAACGTACTCGATTGGGTGCGAGTAACCGAGGCTGAGGACGAGTTTGTTCCCTTGCTTAGCAGCACGGTAACCAACCCCTGAGATCTCAAGTGTTTTCTGGAATCCGTTAGACACACCTTCCACCATGTTGGCGATAAGGGCACGTGTCGTACCGTGGATCGTACGGTTCTCTTTCGAGTCATCCGGACGAACGACAGTCAATTCGTTCTCTTCAACTTTGATTTCCAATGCTGGGTTAGCTGAAAGCGAAAGTTCACCTTTAGCACCTTTTACTGTGACCGTGTTGTCTTCTGCAACCGTGACAGTAACGCCAGCTGGAATCGTAACTGGTTTTTTACCAATACGTGACATTGATTACACCTCCGTTCTTGTTAGAAAAGTGACTTACCAGATGTAGGCGATCACTTCGCCGCCGACTTGTTGTTGGCGAGCTTCTTTATCAGTCATAAGACCTTTTGATGTCGAAAGAACTGCGATACCGAGTCCTCCGAGTACTTTTGGTACTTCATCTGCTTTTGCATATACGCGAAGACCTGGTTTCGAAATACGTTTGAGACCAGTGATAACACGTTCGTTGCTTGCTCCATATTTAAGGAAAAGACGAAGTGTACCTTGTTTAGCGTCCTCGATATATTCAACATCGCGAATGAAACCTTCACGCTTGAGGATCTCTGCAACCTCACGTTTGATGTTCGAAGCTGGAAGCTCCAATTTTTCATGGCGAACCATGTTAGCGTTACGGATACGTGTAAGCATATCTGCAATTGGGTCTGTCATTACCATGCGATGTACCTCCTTTCACACTTTAGTGGATTACCAGCTTGCTTTTTTAACACCAGGGATTTGACCTTTGTATGCAAGATCACGGAACTTGATACGGCTGATCCCGAATTTACCCATGTAACCATGTGGACGACCTGTGATGCTGCAACGGTTGTGCAAGCGAACAGGTGACGAGTTACGTGGCAATTTGCTGAGTCCGATATAATCGCCTTCAGCTTTAAGCTTCGCACGTTTTTCAGCGTACTGGGCAACGAGTTTCTCGCGTTTGATTTCGCGATTCACCATTGACTTTTTAGCCATGTTGTCGACCTCCCTTTAGATTATTTTTGGAATGGCATTCCGAGAAGTGTGAGCAATTCACGAGCTTCTTCGTCTGTGTTCGCTGTTGTAACAACAACGATGTCCATACCGCGTACTTTAGATACTTTATCGTAATCGATCTCAGGGAAAATAAGTTGCTCTTTCACGCCAAGCGTGTAGTTACCGCGTCCGTCGAATGCTTTCTTCGATACACCGCGGAAGTCACGTACACGTGGAAGTGAAACAGTTACCAATTTGTCGAGGAAATCGTACATGCGCTCGCCGCGAAGTGTTACTTTCGCTCCGATTGGCATGCCTTCACGAAGTTTGAAACCAGCGATTGATTTCTTAGCCTTCGTTACGAGTGGTTTTTGACCAGAAAGAATTGATAATTCTTCCACTGCCATATCAAGTGCTTTCGAGTTCGAAACAGCGTCACCTACACCCATGTTGATGACGATCTTGTCGACCTTCGGTACTTGCATGACTGAGTCATAGTTGAATTTATCCATCATCGCTTTCACGATGTCGCTTTTATACTTCTCTTGCAAACGGTTCATAGTCGAATGGACCTCCTTTCGTCACGTTCTTCTTATTTATCGAGTACTTCGCCCGATTTCGCGACACGAACTTTTTTACCATCGACTACTTTGAAACCAACACGAGTTGGTTTGCCCGTTTTCGGGTCGAGTGGCATGACGTTCGAGACGTGAATTGGTGCTTCGATTTCAAGGATACCGCCTTGTGGATTCGCTTGTGATGGTTTCGAGTGTTTTTTAATCACGTTGATACCTTCTACGACTACGCGGTTCTTGCTTGGCATCGCTTTGAGGATAACCCCTTGCTTGCCTTTATCTTTACCAGACATTACCTGGACTGTATCGCCTTTTTTAACATGCATCGTTTGCGCACCTCCTTATAGGATTGAAATTGGAAATTAAAGTACTTCCGGTGCCAACGAAACGATCTTCATGAATTCTTTTTCACGAAGTTCACGTGCAACTGGCCCGAAGATCCGTGTGCCGCGTGGGCTCTTGTCATCTTTGATGATGACTGCTGCGTTCTCATCGAAACGGATGTACGAACCATCTTTACGACGAGCGCCGCGTTTTGTACGAACGACAACTGCTCTGACAACGTCACCTTTTTTAACAACGCCACCTGGTGTTGCTTGTTTTACCGTCGCGACGATGATGTCACCGATGTTTGCAGTCTTACGACCTGAACCACCGAGGACTTTAATTGTCAACAGTTCACGCGCGCCAGAGTTGTCTGCTACTTTCAAGCGAGATTCTTGTTGAATCATGCGAGTGTACCTCCCTCCGGATGTTTATAGATCCGAACTGTTATTAGATGATTACTGATTCTTCAATTACTGTTACGAGACGGAAACGTTTGTCTTTCGAAAGTGGACGTGTTTCCGCGATGCGTACGATATCGCCAACTTTAGCGACATTGTTCTCATCATGCGCTTTAAATTTCTTCGTGTAGTTTACACGCTTACCATAAAGCTTATGACGTACTTTTGTTTCAACTGCAACGACGATCGTTTTGTCCATTTTGTCAGACACGACGCGTCCAGTGAGCACTTTACGCTGATTGCGTTCCATGAGTGTTACCTCCTCTTCAAGAATCCGATTAGATTAGCCGTTGTTGATGCCGAGTTCGCGTTCACGAAGAATCGTTTTAGCACGCGCAATCGACTTGCGTACTTCACGGATACGAGCAGGATTCTCAAGCTGACCTGTAGCTAATTGGAAACGAAGGTTAAAGAGTTCTTCTTTCCACTCGCCGACTTTACCGTTGAGCTCTTCAGTTGTTGATTGACGGAGATCAGTTGCTTTCATTCGTATCACCACCATTTTCTTCACGTTTCACGAACTTACATTTAACTGGAAGTTTGTGCGATGCAAGACGAAGTGCCTCACGTGCCACTTCCTCAGATACACCTGCGATTTCGAACATTACTTTGCCAGGCTTAACTACAGCTACCCAGCCTTCTGGAGCACCTTTACCCGAACCCATTCGGACTTCGAGAGGCTTTTTCGTGTATGGTTTGTGTGGGAAGATCTTGATCCACACTTTACCACCACGTTTCATATAACGTGTCATTGCGATACGTGCTGATTCGATTTGACGGTTTGTGATCCAGCTCGCTTCGAGAGCTTGGAGACCGAATTCACCGAAATGTACTGTTGTGCCGCGTTTTGCATTCCCGCGCATTTTACCACGGTGTACACGACGATATTTCACGCGTTTAGGTAACAACATAGTGTGTTGCCTCCTTCCTGAAAGAGTGTTTATTATTCAGCGTTTTTCGCTGTGTTGTTTTTTGTTGGAAGAACTTCACCATGGTACAACCAGACTTTAATTCCGATTTTACCGTAAGTTGTGTCTGCTTCAGCTGTTCCGTAGTCGATATCGGCACGGAGTGTGTGAAGTGGAACTGTTCCTTCCGAGTACTTCTCTGAACGAGCGATGTCAGCGCCACCAAGACGACCAGAAACTTCTGTTTTGATCCCTTTGATGCCAGTGCGCATCGAACGTTGAATTGATTGCTTCATTGCACGACGGAAAGATACGCGACCTTCCAATTGACGAGCGATGTTTTCAGCAACGAGTTTTGCAACAGCGTCCGCGTTTTTCACTTCAACAACGTTGATGTGAACACGTTTGCCTTCTGCAAGTTTCGTGATGTTTTTACGGAGTGACTCGATTTCCGAACCACCTTTACCGATAACCATACCTGGTTTCGCAGTGTGAAGCGAAATGTTTACGCGGTTTGCAGCGCGCTCGATTTCTACTTTAGAAACACTAGCATCCTTCATTTTGTTTTCGATATATTCACGAATAACGAAGTCTTCATGAAGGAGATCTGCGTAGTCTTTCTCAGCGTACCAACGCGAATCCCAGTCTTTGATAATACCAACGCGAAGACCGTGCGGATTTACCTTTTGACCCACTACATATCCCTCCTTATTTTTCAGTTACCACGATGTGGATGTGGCTTGTGCGTTTGTTAATACGGCTTGCGCGACCCATCGCACGTGGGCGGAAGCGTTTGAGTGTTGGACCTTCGTTAACAAATGCTTCTGTAACGACAAGGTTCTCAATGTTCATATCGTAGTTGTGCTCTGCGTTAGCAATTGCCGACTTCAATACTTTTTCAACAACTGGCGACGCTGCCTTGTTCGTGTGAGCAAGGACAGAGAGCGCTTCGCCGACTTGTTTCCCGCGAATTAAGTCTACAACGAGACGTGCTTTGCGAGGAGCAAGACGGACCATATTAGCTGATGCTTTAGCTTGCATGGATTTGACCTCCCCTCAAATTACCGTTTCGTTTTCTTGTCTGATCCGTGACCTTTGTACGTGCGTGTTGGAGCGAACTCACCAAGTTTGTGACCAACCATGTCTTCTGTCACGAATACTGGTACGTGTTTGCGACCATCGTGTACACCGAACGTGTGACCCATGAATTCTGGGAAGATCGTCGAGCGACGTGACCAAGTTTTAATAACCTGCTTCTCACCAGATTCGTTGAGTTTGTCAACTTTAGCGAGCAAGTGGTGATCTGCGAATGGACCTTTTTTCAAGCTGCGACCCATGATAGAACCTCCCTTTGGAATGATTCGGGAACGGCCCTTTCGAACCGCCCGAGAATCATGTAGTGATTATTTCTTACGGCGACGGAGAATGTACATGTCGCTCGATTTGTTTTTCTTACGTGTTTTAAGACCAAGAGCTGGTTTACCCCAAGGAGTAAGTGGGCCCGAACGACCGATTGGCGCACGACCTTCACCACCACCGTGTGGGTGATCAACCGGGTTCATGACAGAACCACGTACTGTTGGGCGTTTGCCTAACCAACGTGAACGTCCTGCTTTACCGATGTTAACGAGTTCGTGTTCTTCGTTACCAACTGAACCGACTGTCGCGCGGCAAGTGCCGAGGAACAAGCGTGATTCACCTGATTGAAGACGAACGATGACGTACTTGCCGTCACGTCCTTGGATTTGTGCCGATGCACCAGCCGCACGAACAAGCTGACCGCCTTTACCAGGCTTAAGCTCGATGTTGTGGACAGTAGTACCGACAGGGATGTTTGCGAGTGGCAACGCGTTCCCTACTTTGATGTCCGCTTCTGGGCCAGCCATGATTTCCATGCCTACTTTGATCCCTTTAGGAGCGAGGATGTAACGTTTCTCACCATCTGCATAGTTGATGAGGGCGATGTTCGCTGAACGGTTTGGATCGTACTCGATCGTTGCTACGCGTCCGACGATGCCATCTTTGTTACGTTTGAAATCGATGATACGGTATTTACGTTTGTGTCCGCCACCTTGGTGACGTACAGTCAAACGACCTTGGTTGTTACGTCCGCCTTTTTTCGAAAGCTTTTCAGTTAACGATTTTTCAGGGCGATTCGTAGTGATCTCTGCAAAGTCGAGAGATGTCATGTTACGGCGACCGTTAGTGGTCGGCTTAAACTTTTTAATTGCCATCGAGGATTCCCTCCTTTTCTTGTAAAGTAATCAATTAACCGAGGAAGTCGATTGTGTTGCCTTCAGCAAGAGTTACGATCGCTTTCTTACGACGCGATGTGTAACCAGAGTGACGACCGACACGTTTCGCTTTCGGTTTCATGTTCATTGTGTTTACCGAAGCAACTTTCACGTTGAAGATTGTTTCGATAGCGTGTTTCACTTGCGATTTAGTCGCTTTAACTTCGATCTCGAAAACGTATTTGTTAGCTTCCATGAGGCTAACTGAACGCTCAGTGATGATCGGGCGTTTGATGATATCGTATGCTTGAGCCATTATGCAAGCACCTCCTCTACCTTCGCAACCGCATCTTTAGTGAAGATGACTTTGTCGTTAGCAACGAGGTCAAGAACGTTCACGCCTGCTGCTTCGATCACAGTCACTCCTGGGATGTTACGAGCTGCGAGAGCGATAGTCTCATTGTAGTCCGCTGTGACTACGAGAGCCTTACGTTCTACTGAAAGGCTGTTAAGTACAGCAGCCATATCTTTTGTTTTTGGTGCATCGAAAGCAAGGCCTTCGAGGACGATCATTTCGTTGTTTTGTACTTTAGTCGACAAAGCCGAGAGAAGTGCAAGACGACGAACTTTCTTAGGAAGCTTGTAAGAGTATGAACGTGGAGTTGGACCGAAGACTGTTCCACCACCAACCCATTGTGGTGAGCGGATCGAACCTTGGCGCGCACGACCAGTTCCCTTTTGTTTCCATGGTTTACGGCCGCCACCGCGTACTTCCGAGCGACCTTTCGTATCGTGAGTACCTTGACGGCGTGATGCTTGTTGCATGACGATCGCGTCATAAAGTACTGAATCGTTTGGCTCGATACCGAAGATGGCTTCTGCCAATTCGATTTCGCCAACTTGTGAACCTGTTTGGTTAAGCAAAGCTACTTTAGGCATTCGTAATTCCTCCTTTCCGTGCAGTTAATTAGTTACCTTTTACCGCTGTTTTGATGATGACGTTCGACTTGCGAGCGCCTGGGATTGCGCCTTTAACGAGTACAAGGCCGCGTTCCACGTCAACTTTAACAACTTCAAGGTTTTGAATCGTTTTACGCTCGCCGCCCATTTGACCAGGAAGAAGTTTCCCTTTGAATACGCGGTTAGGAGCTACAGGACCCATCGAACCAGGACGACGGTGGTAGCGCGAACCGTGAGCCATTGGTCCACGTGATTGTCCGTGACGCTTGATCGCACCTTGGAATCCTTTACCTTTTGAAGTACCTGTAACGTCTACTAATTCACCTGCAGCGAAAATGTCCGCCTTGATCTCTTGACCGATTTCGTATCCTTCTACTGAAGTACGAATCTCTTTGATGAAGCGCTTAGGTGTCGCGTTTGCTTTCGCAGCGTGACCTTTTGCCGGTTTGTTTTGACGTGATTCTTTCACGTCGCTGAAACCGAGTTGGACTGCTTCGTAACCGTCCGTTTCAACTGTTTTAAGTTGAAGCACAACGTTTCCTTCGACAGCAACTACTGTTACTGGTACGACTTCGCCTGCTTCGTTGAAGATTTGAGTCATACCGAGTTTTGTTCCTAAGATTCCTTTAGCCATGAGATACACCTCCTGTTTAATAATTATTGTCTCTTCTGGCTAGTATCTACTATATGAAGAATTAAAGTTTGATTTCGATGTCAACACCTGATGGTAATTCGAGGCGCATAAGCGCATCAACCGTTTTTGGTGTTGGGTTGACGATGTCGATCAAGCGTTTGTGTGTACGCATCTCGAACTGCTCACGAGCATCTTTGTACTTGTGAACCGCACGAAGAATCGTGTAGATCGATTTGTCAGTTGGAAGCGGGATTGGTCCCGAAACCTTTGCACCTGAACGCTTCGCAGTTTCAACGATTTTCTCAGCTGATTGATCGAGAACGCGATGGTCGTATGCTTTTAAACGAATACGGATTTTTTCATTTGCCATGTAAGTTTCCCTCCTTTGTCGCCTATTTTAAAAATAGACAGTTCTCCGCGGAAATTTCCACACCGGCCATGGCAAAGCTGCCTGGCGTGTCATAACCTCCCGCTTCATCGCAGCGTGCTTGTGTCTGCAGAGGCATCCGATCATTGCAAATCAACGATTGGACCCGTTTTCTGCTGTAAAGTCTCTCACCACTCGCACAAACACTTAATCATTATATCGAATCCGCAAATGAATTGCAAGATTTGATTTTTTTGAACGCGCCGGATGTCTGATTAGTTATTCAACGTTCACTAATGTAACAAGATTCCGAGCCATTTGCAAGCTATTTTCTTTCTTTTGTTGAACTATTTTCGAAACGAACTCCTGTGTCAACTCGACCTAGCGTTTCATTTCATCTTGAAACCGCGTCATCACCTGCTCGACAATCGAATCCGGGGCCCGCAAGAGGCACTTTCGAACAATCGCCTTATCGAATGCATGATCGTGGAAATACGCCTTGATACGGTCGACTTTATCCGTTCGCTCCATGACCGTGTAAAGCACGGCCCACTCCTCGAGATGCATCCAGCCGTTCACGGGCTCGACGTATGGATGTGTATAGATGCCGTCCGTGCACTTCATCCGAAACGACGCCATCACATCGACCTCCACCCCTTCAACTTCATACTCACCAAAGTACGTTGTTAAATAATCGGCATGCGGTTTTGAATCACGCTTTTCCCCAACTCGACTGAGCACGTTATCAAGTCGCTCAAATTGATCGGGTTCTACAAAAATATCGAAATCATTTGCCACGTCGATGAGTCCATGATGTTTCAGTAACGTCGAACCCCCGATGCGGCATTCGATTCCGTTCAATCGGCACAGCGTCTCTAGTTTCTCTTTCATCATCATCGCTCCTTTGATTCCATATGTGCTATCTTACCATGACGCCACCTAAACAAAAAAAGCGATCCGCAAATGCGGACCGCTTTGAACATCGATTACTCGATGATTTGTGTTACAGAACCAGCACCTACAGTACGGCCACCCTCACGGATTGAGAAACGTGTTCCGTCTTCGATCGCGATTGTAGAAATCAATTCGATCGTCAACTCGATGTTGTCTCCTGGCATTACCATTTCAGTACCTTCTGGAAGGTGAACGATACCTGTTACGTCAGTTGTACGGAAGTAGAACTGCGGACGGTAGTTCGCGAAGAATGGCGTGTGACGGCCACCCTCTTCTTTAGAAAGAACGTAGATTGAAGCTTTGAACTTCGAGTGTGGCGTGATTGAACCTGGCTTAGCGAGTACTTGTCCACGCTCGATGTCGTCGCGTGATACACCACGGAGAAGTGCACCGATGTTGTCGCCAGCTTCAGCGTAGTCGAGAAGCTTACGGAACATCTCTACACCAGTACATACAGTTTTCTTCGTTTCTTCTGTAAGACCAACGATTTCAACTTCGTCGTTGACGCGGAGAACACCACGCTCAACACGACCAGTCGCTACAGTACCGCGACCAGTGATTGAGAATACGTCCTCAACTGGCATCATGAAGTCTTTGTCCGTGTCACGAACTGGCTCAGGGATGTACTCATCAACAGCGTTCATGAGTTCCATGATTTTTTCTTCCCACTGAGCTTCGCCGTTAAGCGCGCCAAGTGCTGAACCTTTGATTACTGGAAGGTCGTCGCCTGGGAAGTCGTACTCAGAAAGAAGTTCACGGATTTCCATTTCAACGAGCTCGAGGAGTTCTTCGTCGTCAACCATGTCAACTTTGTTCATGAATACGACGATGAAAGGAACACCTACTTGACGTGAAAGAAGGATGTGCTCACGTGTTTGTGGCATTGGGCCATCTGTTGCAGAAACAACGAGGATCGCGCCGTCCATTTGTGCAGCACCAGTGATCATGTTTTTAACATAGTCAGCGTGACCTGGGCAGTCAACGTGTGCATAGTGGCGTTTCTCAGTTTCGTACTCGATGTGAGCTGTTGCGATTGTGATACCGCGCTCGCGCTCTTCAGGAGCACCATCGATTTGGTCAAACTTCGTAGCAGTCTTACCTTGTGCTTTTGAAAGTACAGCAGAGATTGCTGCAGTCAAAGTAGTTTTACCGTGGTCGACGTGGCCGATTGTACCAACGTTAACGTGCGGTTTAGAACGGTCGAATTTTTCTTTACCCATTCTAGATTCCTCCTCTATTAGACAATTAGTTTTTATTTAACTAGGAAGACGTAGGCTACTTTTAACATACGTCCTCCTTAGCTTACAACAATCAATTCAGCGTTACAACCGTTATTAGCCGTTCGCTTTTTTGATGATTTCTTCAGCAATTGACTTCGGTACTTCTTCGTAGTGGTCGAAGTGCATCGAGTACGTTCCGCGTCCTTGTGTACGTGAACGAAGTGACGTTGCATATCCGAACATTTCCGAAAGTGGAACCATCGCCTTAACGACTTGTGCGTTACCGCGTGCTTCCATACCTTCTACGCGTCCACGGCGTGACGTGACGTCACCCATGATGTCTCCCAAGTATTCTTCTGGGATAACAACTTCAACACGCATCATTGGCTCAAGGATAACAGCTTTCGCTTGTTCCTTAAGTTGTTTAACCGCCATCGAAGCAGCAACTTTAAACGCCATCTCGTTCGAGTCGACATCGTGGTACGATCCGAAGACGAGGGCAGCTTTAACGTCAACTACTGGGTAGCCAGCGAGGATACCGTTTTCGAGAGCTTCTTCAATCCCGTTTTGAACAGCTGGGACGTATTCACGTGGGACAACACCACCGACGATCTTGTTCTCGAATGCGAATCCAGCGCCTTCTTCGTTCGGCTCGAATTCTACGACAACGTGACCGTACTGACCGCGTCCACCCGATTGACGTACGAATTTCGAATCGATCTTCGCAGCGCCACGGATTGTCTCACGGTAAGCAACTTGTGGTGCACCAACGTTTGCTTCTACTTTGAATTCGCGACGCATACGGTCAACGAGGATATCAAGGTGAAGCTCACCCATACCAGAGATGATCGTTTGACCTGTCTCTTGGTTTGTTTCAGTGCGGAATGTTGGATCCTCTTCTGCGAGTTTCGCGAGGGCTTGACCCATCTTGTCTTGGTCAGCTTTCGATTTAGGCTCGATTGCGACCGAGATAACCGGTTCTGGGAATGTCATTGACTCGAGAACGACGTTGTCTTTCTCTGAGCAAAGCGTATCACCAGTCGTTGTATCTTTAAGACCAACAGCTGCGGCGATGTCACCAGCGTATACCATTGGAATTTCTTCACGGCTGTTCGCGTGCATTTGAAGGATACGACCGAGACGCTCACGCTTCCCTTTAGTCGAGTTCTTCACATACGAACCAGCTTGTGCTGTACCAGAGTACACACGGAAGAATGTCAATTTACCGACGTAAGGGTCAGTCATGACTTTGAATGCGAGTGCCGAGAACGGCGCTTCATCCGAAGGTTCACGCGTGATTTCTTCTTCTGTATCGAGGTTAACCCCTTTGATTGACTCAACATCAACTGGTGATGGGAGGTAATCAACAACTGCGTCCAACATCAATTGAACACCTTTGTTTTTGAAGGCCGAACCAACGAGTACAGGGTAGAATTCTACGCTGAGTGTTGCTTTACGAATACCAGCTTTGAGTTCTTCGATTGAGATCTCTTCGCCTTCGAGGTATTTCATCATCAACTCTTCGTTGTAGTCCGCGACCGCTTCGATCAATTGACCGCGAAGTTCTTCAGCTTGGTCAGCCATGTCAGCTGGGAAGCCTTCGATTACTTCGATGTCTGTACCGAGGTCGTTCGAGTACATGTACGTCTTCATTTCGACGAGGTCAACGATTCCTTTGAATTCGTCTTCCGCACCGATTGGAAGTTGGATTGGGTGTGCATTGGCTTGAAGACGCTCGTGAAGTGTTTTCACCGAGTACAAGAAGTCCGCACCGATCTTATCCATCTTGTTGACGAATACGACACGTGGAACACCGTAAGTCGTCGCTTGACGCCATACAGTTTCTGTTTGTGGTTCAACACCTGATTGTGCATCAAGTACTGCTACTGCGCCATCAAGTACACGAAGTGAACGCTCAACTTCAACTGTGAAGTCTACGTGTCCAGGTGTATCGATGATGTTTACACGGTGGCCATTCCACTGTGCAGTTGTCGCTGCAGAAGTGATCGTGATTCCACGCTCTTGCTCCTGCTCCATCCAGTCCATTTGTGAAGCTCCTTCATGAGTTTCACCAATTTTGTGGATACGACCTGTATAATAAAGAATACGTTCAGTCGTTGTCGTTTTACCGGCATCGATGTGAGCCATGATCCCGATGTTACGAGTATTCTTTAGGGAGAATTCTCTTGCCATACTGGGTATTCTCCTTCCGCATGTGTTTTTCGTGTGCTGGCACACGATATGATTATACCCGAAAGCCACTCCATTAAGCCACCGCTTGGTGACGTGGAGTGGACTTTACGTTTAAATTACCAACGATAGTGAGCAAACGCTTTGTTCGCTTCTGCCATCTTATGCATGTCTTCGCGTTTCTTAACTGAAGCACCAGTGTTATTGGCTGCATCCATGATTTCGTTCGCGATACGTTGCTCCATCGTCTTCTCGTTGCGGAGACGAGCGTAGTTCACGAGGTAACGAAGACCAAGTGTCGTACGGCGCTCTGGACGAACTTCAACAGGAACTTGGTAGTTTGCTCCACCAACACGGCGAGCTTTAACTTCAAGTACAGGCATGATGTTGTTCATTGCTTCTTCGAACACTTCCATAGGCTCTTTGCCTGAGCGTTCAGCGATGAGGCCAAATGCGTTGTAAATGATAGTTTGAGCTGTACCTTTTTTACCGTCTAACATGACACGGTTAATGAGGCGAGTTACCAATTTCGAGTTGTAGATCGGATCTGCGATAACGTCACGACGTTCTGCACGGTTTTTACGCATCCGAGTACCCTCCTTTCAAAATTTCAGTAGTTGTAGTTTTAGTAAGCGAGAATTACTTCTTCGCAGCTTTCGGACGTTTCGTACCGTATTTAGAACGGCCTTGCATACGTCCGTCAACACCTGCAGTGTCAAGCGCACCACGAACGATGTGGTAACGTACCCCTGGTAAGTCTTTTACACGTCCTCCACGGATAAGAACAACGCTGTGCTCTTGAAGGTTGTGGCCAATACCTGGGATGTACGCAGTCACTTCGATTTGGTTCGTCAAGCGAACACGAGCATACTTACGTAACGCCGAGTTCGGTTTCTTCGGAGTCATTGTACCAACACGTGTACAAACACCACGTTTTTGTGGCGAGTTCACGTTTGTTTGTGACTTGATGAAACTGTTGT